>NZ_JBWJVP010000212.1:0-88928 GCF_056339915.1 Blautia sp. ZXY-1-B12
TTTAGGACATTTCACCCACCTTAACTAAACGGTGTTCTCAGCATTCTGTCTTCATTTACGAGATAGATTCCTCTCGGTGTGATCCTGATTTCAGGAATCACAGGCAGTGCCATAAATGACAGGGTGATAAACGGATCAAATCCTTCTTTCACTCCCATCTCATGGGCCTTCGGAATCATTTTTGCAAGTGCTCCGTTTACACTCTCGTAGCCGGCATCGCTCATCAGTCCCATGACAGGAAGTGGTAAGGTTCCATAAATCTCTCCGTTGCATACCAGAGTATAACCACCCTGCGTCCGTATCATTTCTTTTACAGCAACAGCCATATCACGATCATTATCTCCTACTACAATAATATTGTGGGAATCATGGGAAACACTGGAAGCAATAGCTCCGCCGTGGATTCCATAGCCTTTTACAATGCCCACTCCCATCTTGCCCGTATTCTTATGACGCTCGATCACTGCAATCTTCTGATATTCTCCGTCCGGAGCAAAATATTTCTCACCATCCGATTCTATCCATGGAACCTCTTCCAGAACATCTTTTGTCACAATCTGTTTCTCAAGCATCTGAATCACTCTTGCCTTTGTTCCCGGATGTTTCAGTTTTAGACGTTCCTCACTGAAACCTGATACATGAACTGTATTTTTCAGATATGGAGGACATGGTTTCAATTCTGCTTTCTCATCTTTAATGATCTTCTTACCACAATGATATACATCTACAACATTCAGATCTGCCACATTATCCAGAATGACAAAATCTGCCTGTCTTCCGGGTGCGATCATTCCAAGTCTGTATAAACCATAACATCTTGCAGGCTGGATCGTTGCCATCTGCAGTGCTTTCTCAACCGGAAGTCCAAGCTGTACAGCCCGCTTCACATTATAATTGATATGCCCCTCTTTACGGATTTCTTCGATATGCTTATCATCAGTACAGAAGCAGAAACCTGACGTATCTGTATGGTGTTCCACAATCCCCTTCACAATAGCATCCAGATTTCTTGCTGCACTTCCCTCACGTATCAATACCTGCATTCCATTTCTTGCCTCAGCCATTGCATACTCATAATCCACACACTCATGATCTGTGTCAATTCCGCCAAGTACATATGCAGCCAGATCCCCAGGTGCCAGAAACGGTGCATGGCCATCCTTCACTCTGTCCTGAAACAGCTGGAGCTTTTCATGCATGGCAACACTTCCGTTAATCACAGAAGGCGCATCCATCACTTCACCCAGTCCCAGAATCCTCGGATGTTCTAGATATCCCTTCATCTTTCCCGCTGTAAGAATACACCCGTTATCATCCACATGAGTCGCCGGAACACAGGAAGGCATCATCACATATACATTCGCCGGTGCATCTTCTGTCTGATCCAGGATATAATCAATTCCATCCGTACCGGATACATTTGCAGACTCATGAGGATCTACAATAAATGTTGTAGTTCCACACTGTGCAGCCTGCCGGACCAGCTCACCCGGCGTCACCAGAGTAGATTCCAGATGCAGATGACTGTCGATAAATCCCGGACAGATTACTTTTCCTTCCAGATCAATCTCTGTCTCTCCTTCATATGTACCGACTCCGATCACAATTCCATCTGCAACAGCCACATCACCATCAATAAATTCTCCTGTACCAGAGCTGAACACACGCCCATTTTTAAACACCAACTCAGCCTTCTCAATACCTCTTGCCATCTGCGAATACCTGCGATACATCTCAAGTTCCATAAAAAAACCTCCCTTCGCTCCCTTGAAAGCCCTCCTGCGCCACACATTCATTATTACAGTAAAACTTCCAATATATTATCATATTTACTTGTTTTTTCAGACTTTTTATTGTCCCAATCATTTTTTTCTATATATTTCATTATATATTATCATCTGTCTTTTTAATTTGCAACCTGTTTTTTCTTTACCAAAGCAACTTTCCATCAACTTTTAACGGCTTTACAAAAAGGCTGCCGGATATCTCCTGCAGCCTTTTCATATCACTTACATCTCTATATTTACATCATATAATCTTTGATCACATCATGATCTCTGAGTACTTTCTCGATCACAGTTCCCTTAATAGCTTTCAAAAGCGGTTTCTTCAGCATATCCAGTGGTCCCGGAAGTTCGATCTCCAGTGGAGATTTTCCATCCATCAGCTTCACACTGCTATCCAGTAATTCTCTGATATCATAAACACTGCCCCATACTTCCGGCACACCTCTGTCAACACCAAGAAGTCCATATACAGCCTCCATAGCAGTTCTTACGGAATATTCAGTAGTAAATACAGTATCTCTTGGTGTATCGGCAAACTGTCCGAGGAATGCAAAGTTTACACAGCCATCCGGAATAACATCAGGTCTGTCACCCTTTGTTCTCGGCATAAAGAATGCTGTAATATAAGGCATCATGGTCGGTACACAAACTGCACTGTTCTCAGCCATGTCTTCAATCTGGTCAACCGGAACGCCAAGATGATAGAGCCACTCTTCTGTGATTTCCTTACCTGTACACTCCTTCATAGGCTTCTTGATATAATCACCAGGTACATCTGTAAACAGACCATATACCCATACACAAACCTTGTCTTTGTCCTGATCCTTGAACTGTCCCTGTCTGTTGATCGTCCAGCTTAATAACCAGCTGGAATCCTGACAGCTTACAATACCGCCTGTAACAACCTTGCCTGTTCTCGGGTCACGTTTGCAGATATCTGTAATATAAGGAATGATCTTATCATCCAGAGTAGTCACTGTTGCTGACTCCCAATTTGTCTTAGCAATATCAGAACAGAATTTCTCAGGATGTCCGAAGGACGGATCCTGTTTTGCGATATTTTTCCAGAGACTCCAGCATCCACTTGTACGAACTTCTGCATCTCCGTTCGGTGCATGATTCTGATCGCCATAGATGGTTCCCTCTGTACAGCTTCCGTTTGTCACAAATACAAAGTCGTTTTCTGTAAGAACAATTCCCTTTTCTACGCCATTCACCTTACACTCGATTGCTTTTGCAATCTTCTTATTGCCTTCAAACTCAAAGAGTACGTTTGTAACCTCTGTATTGAACTGGAATTCAACGCCTGCTTCTTCCAGATATTTCTGCATTGGCAGAATCAGAGATTCATACTGATTGTATTTAGTAAATTTCAGGGCACTGAAATCCGGAAGTCCGGAAATGTGATGGATAAATCTCTGGAAGTACAGTTTCATTTCCAGTGCACTGTGCCAGTTCTCAAATGCGAACATGGTTCTCCAGTATAACCAGAATGTGGAATCAAATACTTCATCGTCAAATACATCTTCAATTGTCTTATCATAAAGATCTTCATCCTTTGTCATGAACAGCTTCATGATCTCCATGCAGCCCTTCTGGCTCAGATTGAATTTACCGTCTGTATGAGCATCCTTGCCTCTCTCTTTTGTTGCACGACAGAGAGAATAGTTGGGGTCTTCCTTATTCAGCCAGTAATATTCATCAAGTACAGATACACCAGGTGTTTCAATGGATGGAATACTTCTGAAAAGATCCCATAAGCACTCGAAATGGTTTTCCATCTCACGTCCCCCACGCATCACATATCCGCGGCTCGGATCAAAGATACCGTCACATGCACCGCCTGCAATATCCATTGCTTCCAGAATGTGGATATTCTTTCCGGGCATCTGTCCGTCACGTACAAGGAAACAGGCTGCTGCAAGAGAAGCCAGTCCGCTTCCTACGATATAAGCATGTTTATCATCTACGCCTTCCGGCTTTCTTGGACGTGCAAATGCTTCATAGTTACCGTTTGTATAATAAATTCCCTTACTGTTTTTCTCATATTTTCCACGTTCTGTATTGCGATATTCACTTGTATTATGAAGTGCGTCATAATCTTCTTTTTTCTTTGTCTCAGCTGTTTTATACTTCTTTCCTGCTGCCACTGCTGCCACGCCTGCTCCAACTGCCAATGCGGATACAAGTCCTAAACCTTTATTTTTACTCATAATACACATCCACCTTTCTTCAATTCTTCTTTAGAAGTTCTTTCAGCTCTGTGATTTTAAATGCTTTTCGTTCTCTCTGCTTTACCCATTTCCCGTCAAGACATCTTCATGACTTTTACATTCTTATCTGTATGTTTCCCATATCATAAGCATTTCATCCGTCTGAATGATTTGTTTGTTGCTATGGCTGTATATTAACAGTTAAAATATGATTCTACAATTTACAAAAGCCGCCGAATGATAAGTTTTTTATCACCCTGCGGCTTTTGTAAAGAATTTTTATATGATTATTTTTCCATATTATTTTTCTGAAAGTTATGAATGGATGTAGTCACTGTATCGTGAAGCGTCAGATCCATCATTCTTACCAGATCTTCAATATTTTCTTTCATTCCTTCCCTGATCCACTCAAGCATGATTCCCACAAAACCATATTTATAGAAGTCTGCAATAAATTTCTTATCCTCTTCTGTGATATTCAGACCCTTGCTTTTTTCTTCCACCACACCCACGATCAGATCATAGGTTAATTTAAAAAGGTAATTTTCTATCCGCTCCCTGTCCACATTTCTGTAAACATTCATAATAAACGGTTTGTTTTCCAGCACTGCCTCAAATATCTGGGTCAGCCCTTCTGTCCAGGACTCAGAAGTCTTTTTACCCTGCAGAGCTTTTGTCCCATCTTCCACACAGGACCATTCAACCAGATCATAAATATCCTTGAAATGATAATAAAAAGCCATGCGGCTTATTCCGCAGTCTGTGGTAATATCTGTTATCGTGATCTTGTCCAGAGGTTTCTTCAGAAGAAGCCGTTTCAGGGATTCTTCCAGAGCTGCTTTTGTGGTATTTGGCATATAACTCCTCCTGTCTGCTTACTGTGATTATTTCCAGTCGTAGTTTCTCAGGTGTCCTTCCAGATTCATGTGGTCAAAATTATTCTGGCGCAGTGCCTCGTACAGAACGATTGCTACAGAATTGCTCAGGTTCAGAGAACGGATATCTCCGATCATAGGAATCCTTACGCAGGTTTCCTGATTATTGACCAGAATGTCCTCCGGGATTCCTGCACTCTCTTTTCCAAACATAATGTAACAGTCTTCTTCATAATGAACATCTGTATAAGTCTGAGGTGCTTTTGTTGTTGCATAATAAATCTTTGCCCCGGGATTCTTCTCCAGAAAGTCCTCAAAGTCCAGATATGTAGTTACATCCAGATCTTTCCAGTAATCCATTCCTGCTCTCTTTAAGGCTTTCTCACTTAAGGAAAATCCCAGAGGCTCAATAAGATGAAGTCTGGTTCCTGTTGCCACACAGGTACGGCCGATATTTCCTGTGTTTGCAGGAATCTCCGGCTCATGAAGTACAATATTTAATTTTGCCATTTTGTTTTTATTCCTCTTGTTATTAATCGTCTGTCTTTTTTAGAAAATCGTCTCTTAAATTTTCTGCAGTTCATCCTCTGCCGGACGTTCCAGATATCGGGCACAGCCACCGCTGTAGAGAAGCCGGTCATTGCCACTGTTTGTCTGACCGATGACCTCTGCCATAAATCCCTCATTGCGAAGTCTCTGTACCAGTGCTTCACCTCCGCGGATTCCAATCAATACTGCTCCATCTGCCTGAAGCTTATATGGATTCAGGTCAAAAATCTCGCACACTTCTATGGTCTCCTGACGAATCGGTACCTTACGGAAATCTGCTTCCAGTCCTACTTCTGAAGCTTCTGCCATCTTCCAGAGCGCACTTAAAAAGCCGCCCTCACCCATAGCATATAATGCGCTGGCATCTGCCTCCTGCGCAATTTTCCAGACAATACTGCCGGCTCCATAAGCATCCCGGAGTGAAATGCAATTCTGAATAAAACCGGCAGAGAATCTCTCTGCCAGTTTGTCCTTTTTATTTTTTGCTATTACAGAGGTTCCTTTCAGAGCCACCGGACATGCCACTACCAGTTCATCTCCCGGTTTCAGGCATCCGGTTATTTCTGCCCTCAGAGCCTCCATTGCCGCCTGTCCCAGTCTCATTCTTTTCCTCCGAAAATTTATTATACGATCAGAGACAGAACTGTCGGCACTACCATTGCCAGCACCAGGATGATCGCAATAATCGCTGTGATCACTTTACGGTTCTTTGGATTAAACATTCCCATTTCTCTTCACCTCTCTAATCTCTGTTCAGGTTCTCAAACACATCTTTCGTCACATCTGTCACATGAGCGTTGTTAGTCAGCGGATCACGGTCTGCATAGTTAAACAGCAGTACTGTTCCATCTGCAAATACTTCCACATGTGCATTCTTTGCCACTTTTTCCCGTTTTCTGAAGTCCCATATCTGTCTCTCAAAAGGCTTCTGGTCTCTGGCAAAGCCAGGACGGCTTTTCAGGTTTTCTCTCAGATAGAGATCATATATCATCTGGTCTTTTACCTGATCCATGGAAATCTCCGGCACATCTTCAAGAAATTCCAGCAGGATCTCATATCTTCGCATTCTTGTATGAGAAACATCACCATAACCCTTTTCCATGTAAAAGCTGCCCAGTCTCTCATAAATCGAGAAAGCATCCGGAAAAAAGTTTTCCAGATATTCAAGTGTATTCTGGAATTGTCCACTATTATAATACACTTCCACCATATTTTCCACAGTTTTCAGCTTCAAAACATGGTCATAATCCAGCCACTTCGTGGAAAGTACCTCATAAGGCTCCTGTGTTTTGTATACAATATCATATTCCCTGCACATCTCCATCATGTTGGAACCCTTTAACACCTTCAAAAAACCCAGCTGAAGCTGCTGTGGTTTCAGTGCATAAACATCATTAAAAGAATGCCGGAAGCTGTCATAATCTTCATAGGGAAGTCCCGCGATCAAATCCAGATGCTGGTGGATATTTCCAAAGCTGTGGATTCTGTCAACGATTCCTTTCAGTTTTTCAAAGTCCATAGTTCTGTGAATTGCCTTAATCGTATCCGGATTTGTTGACTGTACTCCGATCTCCAGCTGAATCAGACCCGGACGCATAGTGGACATTTCCTGCAGTTCCTCTTCTCTTAACAAATCTGCTGAAATCTCGAAGTGGAAGTTTGTCACACCATTATCGTGTTCATTAATATACTTCCAGATTGCCATTGCATGATCATGTTTACAGTTAAAGGTACGGTCTACAAACTTTACCTGCGGAACCTTATTGTCTATAAAAAACTGCAGCTCCTTCTTTACTGTCTCTGTATCTCTGAAACGCAGTTTCTTATCAATAGAAGAAAGACAGTAACTGCAGGAGAAGGGACATCCTCTGCTGCTTTCATAATAAATGATCCTGTTCTTAAACTCGGACAGATCTTTGTAAATAAATGGAATACTGCTTAAGTCCATGATCTGGCGCCATCCATTATGTATGATCCGATCTCCGTCTTTGTAACAGATTCCTGTCATATCTTTCAGGTTCTGCGGATTTTTTTCCACATAATATCCGGCAAGTTCTTTAAATGTTTCTTCACCTTCTCCGACCATAACACCTTTAAATTCTGAGTTTTCTGTCAGGAATTTCTCCGCATCATAAGAAACTTCCGGACCGCCGGCCCAGAAGTCGGCGCCCGGAAGAATCTTTATCAGATCTGCCATCAGTTCTTTTACAAAAGAAATGTTCCAGATATAACAGGACACGCATACCACATCAGGATGTTCCAGATAAATATCGCGCATGATATCATCTTTCTGCTGGTTGATGGTATATTCCTTTAATACAATATGATCTGCGTAATCGGATGCATATGCCTGCAGATCATAAACAGCAAGATTGGAATGAATATATTTGGCATTGCATGCCGCTAATAGAATCTTCATAAAACCTTAGCCTTCCAGTGCACTCTTCAGCTCTTCTTTTGAAGTAAGACCTACGAAGCGTTTCACTTCCGCACCATCTTTGAACAGGATCAGTGTCGGAATACTGACTACACGAAACTGCTGTGCAAGTGCCATATTCTGATCTACATCTACTTTTCCCACTGCGTATCCCTCTTCTGCCAGTTCTTCCACAACCGGACCCTGACGCATACATGGACCACACCATGTTGCCCAGAAATCTATAAGAACCGGTTTCTCAGATTTTAATACTTCTGTTTCAAAATTTGCTGTTGTAATCTCTCTTGCCATAATTCATATCTCCTTTGCTTATTCTTTATAAAAATTTACAATGTAAGTTCTCTGATTTTATAATATCAGCACTATAACTCTGTTAAATTTTCAGTTTTTATTTTAAAGCTCTTACATACTTTCCTGCATTAATACCAGCCTGTGCTCCCTCATAGACAGCTTTCGCCACCTGAAGAAGTCCACCTGTACAGTCACCTGCCGCATAGAGTCCTGGGATGGTTGTTTCCATATTTTCATTAACTTTAATGTTGCCTTTTTCCGTAAGTTCGGCTCCCATCTGGCGGGCAATCTCAGTACTGCCTGCAGTTCCCATTGCGATAAATACACCATCTGCAGGACAGAAATCATTTGCCTGCTGACCTGCTTCTGCATTTATTTCCTCCGCCTGCACATCAGGTGCAAGACGGATTCCGGATACCAGATCATCACCCTCTACAGACTGGATCTTCATTGTGTTTACACTGATATTCTCTTCAGGTGTAAATTCCGGTTCTTCTCCGTTTGTGTAAATGGTTACTGTAGAAGCAGTATTGGACAATTCCTTTGCTTCATGCATGGCGAAATCACCATTTCCCAGAACTGCCACATCCTTGCCTCTGTAAAAGAAAGCATCGCAGATTGCACAGTAACTGACACCTTTTCCCTCAAATTCTTTAACACCCGGAATCTTCGGTGCAGCACGCTTGCTTCCTGTTGCAAGGATCAGACTCTGAGTCTCGAATTCACCTTCTGTAGTTTTTACCACAAAGGTATCAAACCCGCCGACTCCCAGAACCTGTGCATCCAATATTCGTACGCCCAGTGCTTTCGCCTGAGCAATTCCTGTATCATATAATTCCTGACCGGACAGCGGATGCTCCAGTCCGTAATAGTTTTCTATTTTCTCTGCTTTTTCCAAAGCACCGATCCCATTATTGATCACCAGGGGATCCAGATTTCCACGAACTGCATAAAGCGCAGCGGAAATTCCTGCAGGTCCGGCACCTATGATTATCACTTTTTCCAAATTCTGTCACCTGCTCTCTGTTATTATTTTCAATATACTGTGATATATCATCGTTACTGTTCACTCTGTTCTCAGTAACTTATTATCAGCTATTGTTACTATACTACGTTTTCTGAAAAAAATCCATGATTTTATTTGGATAATTTTGGTATAATTTGGTTAAGGTCCCCACCCACTGCTTATTGCTTTTTGTAACCTCCGCAGGGGACTTACTTGATTCGGTTAAACAGCAAAAACTGTGCTGTTTTTTCCATCAGATAGAAACTTATTTCTATTTTACTTATTATAATTTTGCCCTATAGTTAAAATGATTATAGTTTTTTTAAGGAGGTTCTTTTTATGCTTCAAAATACATATCACAATCCGCTTCTTCCCGGTTTTTATCCTGACCCTTCTATCTGCCGGGTAGGAGATGATTATTATATGGTTACTTCTTCATTTGTTTATTATCCGGGACTGCCGATTTTCCACAGTAAGGATCTGGTTCACTGGGAACAGATTGGTCATGGGATTCACAGACCTGAGCAGCTTGACTATAAGAACTGCGAAACTTCTGAGGGATTATGGGCACCAAGTATCCGTTATCATAACGGAACTTATTACATCATTAACACTTTCGTATCTGCAGGACGTGAAGCAGACCGTGACAATTATATTATTACAGCAAAAAATCCTGCCGGCCCGTGGAGTAATCCGATTGTTGTAAAAGGTGCAGACGGCATCGACTCCAGTCTTTTCTTTGATGATGACGGTTCTCTGTGGTATGTAGGCAACTACATCAGTCCTGACTGCCTTTATGAAGGACATCATGGTATCTATCTGAACGAGCTTGATCCGGAAACCTTCCAGTTCAAGGGACCTCGTTACATTATCTGGGATGGTGTAAAAACACGCAGTAAATGGATTGAGGCTCCGCATATTTACAAGAAGGACGGATGGTATTATCTCCTTGTTGCAGAAGGTGGTACTTTCGTAAATCACAGTGTACAGATGGCCCGCTGCCGTACAATTCAGGGAGATTACGAAATCTGCCCGAGAAATCCGATTGTTAGTCACAGACACATGCCTCTGTTGAACCCGATTTCTGTTACAGGACATGCTGATATCGTAGAAACTCAGAATGGTGAATGGTGGATGGTCCTTCTGGCTGTGCGTCCATATGAAGGAGGACATTATAATCTTGGCCGCGAGACCTTTATGGTTCCAATTATATGGGCCGAGGACGGATGGCCTATGGTTGATAACGAAACAGGACTTGTCCAGACAGAAGACCGTCTTCCGGATCTACCTAAGACCATTTATCCATTAATGCCTGAATCTGATAACTTCGAATGTGATACTCTGCAGATGCAGTGGAATACCATTCATCCGCCAGTTAAACAAATTTATTCTCTGACAGACCGCTTCGGATATCTGCGTCTGTATACAAGAAAAGAAGTTCTGAACGAAATCTGTCTTCCTTCTTTCATAGGACGCAGACAACGTCACAAAGTATTCCTGGCAAAAACAGCTATGGAATTTACTCCTGCAAACGAGAATGAAGAGGCCGGAATTGCTCTTGTACAGGATGACCGTTTCCATTATCTTATGGTATTAGTTCAGAAAGACGGAAAGCCATTCCTTCAGGCTTACCAAACAGAAAATGGTACAAAATCTTTGCTTGCAGAAACTGAGATCAAAGATGTAAAACGCCTCTACCTCAGTGTTCAGGGTAATACTACTGATTATGACTTCTATTACGGATACACAGATCAGGAAATGCTCCCGCTTGTCAGAGGGCTGGATGCTTCTCTGTTAAGTTCTGTAGTAAATAACGGATTTACCGGAACATACATCGGTATGTATACAAGTTCCAACCATCAGCCAAGTACTAATTATGCTGACTTTGACTGGTTCAACTATCAGGGAGAATAATCACTGTTTACAATTAACAAATCCATAAAAAATTTAAAATATAACGCAAAAACGGATTGCCGTTCAACGTGAACTTCGCAATCCGTTTTTACTGTTTGCAATATCTATATCTCTTTAATCAATCAGATAAAATCATCCGCTTCTCCACTTACCCGTAACCAAATAACTGTTCCACAATTTATTCGATTAAAACGCTTTTTTAATCTGTTTTACCAGTGCATCCACATCTTCCGCTTTCACAAGAAATCTCTCGGTTCCATTGATTTCCAGACTATCATAAGTATCATCATATGCAAAATATTTCAGAGTTACTTCCGGAGCTTCTTCTGTGTTTCTGTGGAATGTTACAGTCAGCACTTCTTCCTTATCTGCTGCATCTTTTGTTTCTTCAACTTCCGAATCAAGCATTATACTTTGAAGTGCCTGATACAATTCAGTAAATTTCTCCTTCTTTACAGTTTTCTTTCCAAATTTATAATCGCTGCCGTCCAGCTTCATGGTATAGGTTTTCTTTCCAATGCTCATATCCACACTGTCAAGTGTATCAATATTTACCAATGCCGGAATCTTCAGAATCAAATTAAATGGTTTCAGTTCCAGAAGACTGTTCACCGACTCTTTTGAAAGCATATAAACAGCCTCTTCGTATCCTTTTACACATGCATAATAGTCACCATTCTCATCTGTATTTCCGATAAGGATCGTTGCTGTTGCATCTGCATCCTGTGTTTCTTTTGCTGTGTCATCGTTAACTGTATTTACAAAATCTACTGTAAAATATGTCTTTGTATTATCCAGTCCGGTATCTGTATTTGCTGCATCGACGCCGTTGCTGAGATCAAAAGCAGCCAGCACTCCAAACATTTCATACATATTCTCTGTGTTTACTGTTGCAGTCTCATCATACGGATTGGTAATTTCCCAGTAGTCGAAATCCATCTTATAATCTGCCGGTTCCTGTTTGATCTGAAATACTTCTTCGCCGTCCTTTACAATGGAAAATCTGCGAATGGAATAGGCAGACATTCTTGGATGTTCTACAGTTTTTAAATCTGTATTTTCTGTTTTATCATCTGTCTGATCAGCAATTTTTTCTTCCACAGCTGCATCTTCTGCTTTTGGCTCTTCTGCAGTTCTCAGAGTTTTGTTCTGCTTCATCTGCCCATACAGGACAGGATATAACTGCTGTGCCTGCTGCACCGGCAGTAAACATGGCTGTCATTCCAAGAAGTAATATTTTTTTAATTTTGTTTTTCATGTCTGTGTTCCTCCTGTCCATATATAATATGGTTTTTATTTTATGTTACTTTTCGCAATTGAAACAGAATACTTACTCCGTTCGGTTAAAGTGCAATTTCTATCTCAGCAGGCTTATGTCCTGTCAGTTCTGCACTTCTTGTATCCGGCTGGGATACTCCTGCAAATAAACGGAAATGTTTTCCTGCGATGTAACGATTTCCATCTTCATCAACTATATTCATTGCTTTATTAGAAATTGTAAATTCTACAGATTTCTCTTCTCCCGCTTTCAGAGATACTCTCTTAAATCCGCAGAGACTGTAGTTACGAACTGCAAGCGGAGAATCAAGGTCTTTGATATACACCTGAACAACTTCATCTGTATCTACTGTTCCATTGTTCTTAACAGTTGCTTTTAACATGATATCGGACTCTGCTGATACTTCACCGACAACCTCTGCTTCTGTTACGCAGGTATCACTGTATGTAAGTCCGTATCCAAATGGATAAAGTGCCTCTTTTTCCATATAACGGTAAGTTCTGTTTTTCATAGAGTAATCTGTAAATTCCGGCATTCCTTCCAGGTCTTTATAGAAGGTTATCGGAAGTTTTCCTGATGGAGATTCTTTTCCGAAGAGAAGATCTGCTATTGCACGTCCGCCTCTTGCTCCCGGATACCATGCAAGAAGGATTCCATTACAGTTATCCTGCGCATAATTCAGGTCAATCGCACTTCCTGCCATCAGAACTACGATGGTAGGTTTTCCTACTGCTGTTACTTTCTCGATCAGTTCTTCCTGTACTTTCGGAAGATGAAGATCAACTTTGTCCCCGGATGCATCACTGTTTCCGGTATCTCCTTCTTCTCCCTCCAGAGTCTCATTAAGACCTACGCAGAGTATGACTACATCGCTGTTTTCAGCTGTAATTACTGCCTCAGAAATTCTGTCCTGATCCCATGCCAGATTTTCAACTTTGTCTTTATATAAATCACATCCCTGAGAGTAAAGGATCCTTGACATCGTCACCTGCTTCTTCACGGATTCCTTCAAGAACAGTAATATATTCTGAAGATGTTCCATGATAATTTCCAATAAGAGCTGCACGGCTGTCTGCATTCGGGCCGATGACACCAATAGTATTTACTTTTGTTTTATCAATCGGAAGAACTCCATCATTCTTCAGAAGTACGCAGCTCTTTCTTGCCATCTTAAGAGCTTCATCAATGTGCTCTTTGCACTCTACCACACTATACGGTATCTTATCATATTCACTTCCGTCAAACAGGCCCAGCAGATATCTGGTTGTCAGCAGTCTTACTGCGGATTCTGTAATTTTTTCTTCTGTTACCAGTCCATCCTGATAAGCTCCCATCATATGAAGATAGGTATTTCCACAGTTCAGGTCACAGCCTGCATTTAATGCCATAGCAGCGGACTGTCTTGGTGTGGAAGTTACCATGTGATGTTCATGAAAGTCACGGATTGCCCAGCAGTCAGAAGTATAATGACCTTCGAATTTCCATTTTCCTCTCAGGACATCTTCCATAAGATATTTATGTGCACAGCAGGGTTCTCCGTTTGTCCTGTTATAAGCACCCATTACAGCCTCAACATCCGCTTCTGTTACAAGCGCTTCAAAAGCCGGAAGATATGTTTCCCACATATCCTTCATGCTTGCCTGTGCATCAAATTCATGTCTGAGCGATTCCGGACCGCTGTGCACTGCATAATGCTTTGCACATGCTGCCGCTTTCATTACAGGTCCGTCACCCTGGATTCCTTCTACGAATTTCACGCCAAGTCTGGACGTCAGATATGGATCCTCACCATAGGTTTCATGCCCTCTGCCCCATCTCGGATCTCTGAAAATGTTTACATTGGGGGACCAGAAAGTAAGACCCTTGTAAATATCTCTGTCTTCTTTTGCAGAATATGCATTGTATTTTGCTCTTCCCTCAGTTGCAATGATATCGCCAACTTTTTTCATCTCTTCATCGTCAAATACTGCAGCCATCGCAATTGCCTGTGGGAACATGGTTGCCACACCTGCTCTGGCCACTCCATGCAGTGCTTCATTCCAGTAATTGTATGCCGGAACACCCAGTCTTTTCACGGGAGCAGCATCGTATTTTAACTGGGAAGCCTTCTCCAGAAGCGTCATCTGTGATACCAGTTTTTCTGCTTTTTTTCTTGCTTCTGCTCTTTCTTTTCTGTGATCTTTCATTTCAGATCCTCCTGTTTATATAATTTGATAATTATTCAGCAGGTATTAACAAAGCCTCAGCGCAGCCCGCTACTCCTGCATTATGTATTCTGCATTTCTTCTCTGTATTTCGTCGGAGATTTTCCTGTATGTTTCTTAAATGCCAGTGAGAAATAATTCGTATCTCTGTATCCTACCATCATAGCAATCTTTCCAGTCTTGATGCTGGTAGTTTCCAGAAGGCTCTTCGCCTTCTCAATCCTCTTTCTGACAATGTATTCATTACATCCTTCACCTGTAATCCGCTTAAATAATCTGGAGAAATAATTCGGTGTGATATAGAGACTTTCCGCAATGCTGGAAACCGAAATATCCTCTGCAAGATGCTCATCTATATAGTGTCTGGCATTGGAAATGGTATAATGTACATCCTCTTCATCATTTTCAATAAGCTGCTCAATAAACATTCTCGTAATCTCACAGGCCTCTTCTTTTCCTGCTGATGACAGACTCTTGGAGAGTGCATCCAACTTTCCTTCTTCCACCTCACACGATTCTTCCATGTAGGAAAAAATCAAAGAGGAGGCAATCTCGAAACAACATCTGCGCACAGCAGAAGGAGAAAGATTATAGGATTCCGTTGCCTTAGTAAAGGTATTAAATGCCTTTAGTACATAATCTGGAGTTCCTATATTGGAAATCATGATATTTCGCAGTTCTGCATAGGTTTCCCAGAAGATTTTCTTCTTGTTCTGAGCCCCCATCGTCTGTATAATGTCCTGAATATTCTTTTTTTCATGTTCCAGAAGATATCTGGCATCATTGTAGGAAATTGCCAGATTTTCAAATCCTTGCACAGCACTTCCAACCGTAATCTTTGGTTTATATTCAAATTCATCCTTCAGTACATCCGACAATTCTTCAATCTGTTCCAGAACGCTGTCGTCATCATCCTTTTCAAAACAGACAATCGCAATCGTACCGTCATCATCTACAAATGTGATTCCTCTGTTTTGGGAATCCACCATGCTCATGCAGACATTTTTAACAGTCATTGCACGGAATTTCCCGTCATTCTGCTGTTCTGTATACATTCCCTGTTCCAGAAGAATCAGGCTCATTTTCTGCTTAATATCAAACTGAAAATCTTTCTGGAGAATATACAACTGCATCTCTTTATCTGCTTTTGTATGCACCAAATTCCTCATGCACTGCTCCAGTCTCATCTGCACTACAGAGCCTTGAGAGCGCCACACTCTGGCCTGATTCTGCTCTTTGTTTTCCTGCTCTTTCAGTTCTTTTATCTGCTTTTCTATCGCATTGAAAAGATCATCTTCATCAATCGGTTTCAGGAAGAAATCCTGCACCTGAAGCCGCAGGCTCTCTCTTGCATACTCAAAATTATCAAAGCCTGTAAGCACGATCACACGCAGTTCAGGTACTGATTCTCTGGCCGCTTTAATCAGTTCCAGTCCTGTCATTTCTGTCATCTGGATATCTGTAACCATAATTTCAGGACCTTCTTCTTTAAGAATCTTCAAAGCCTCGTTTCCTGACGCAGCAGTAAATACGTCATCTACTCCCAGTTTCTTCCAGTCTATGGCATTTTTCATACCCATGCGTATCATCTTTTCGTCATCAACAATCAGTACTCTATACACACGTCCGCTCGCCTCCTGCTGTGTTCTTTTTGATTTCTGTCTGATATGGCAGATGGATCACGACAGTTACTCCACCCGAATCATTCTTCTGGTAATTAAGACCATATCCCTCCCCAAAAAGAAGTTCAATCCTCTTGTTTACGTTTCGCACTCCATATCCAAAGGAATCCTCGTATCTGGAGAGCTGTTCATTCATTTCATCTATCTGTTCCTGACTCATTCCTGTGCCTGTATCTGATACCTTTATGATAACTTCATCCTCATTTTTATATGCTGTAAGATAAAGTGTACCTGTTTTTCCCTCTTTTACTTTCATTCCATGATAAATGGAATTCTCTACCAGTGGCTGCAGGGTCAGCTTCGGTATCAGGCTTTCTTCCACCTGAGATTCTACAACAATCTCACTTCCGATAATGTTGTCGTATCTCATGTTCTGGATAATCATATAATTCCTGATATGCTCTACTTCTTCTCTGATCGTGATCACGTCATGTCCTTTGCTGAGACAGATCCTGTAATATTTCGCCAGCGCCTTTACCATTGTGGAAATCTCTTTATTTCCTTCGGCAATCGCCTGCCAGTGGATACATTCCAGTGTATTATAAAGAAAATGTGGCTGGATCTGCGACTGAAGGGCATTAAAACGGATCTGCTCCAGCTGATGCTGTTCCAGTTTTACCTGTTCCATCAACACCTCGATTTCGTCCATCATAGAGTTAAAACCAATTGCAAGCTTGGCAAAATCCTCGCCCATATTGTCAACATTGATTCTTGTTCTCAGGGAACCTGTTGCAACATAATCCATATTAGATACTACCTTATTAAGGGGCTGATACATTTTCCTGACCAGTGCTCTTATAATAATGCTTACTATGATCAGCACTATGATCAGAACCAGAATCACAACAACCATTATATGGAATCCTGATTCCATCAGTTTATAAAAAGAAATCGAACTGACTACATAATAATTCCAGTTCTTAATCTTCTGGCATACATACATATTCCCATTCTTTGTAAATATCTGTATCCCTTTTTCCATCTCATCTATATAATTTACGTAACGGCCTGTCTCCTCTTTATCATTCGAAAGCAGTATCATTCCACCTGTGTCAACTACTCTTGTTTCTGCTGAAGAATCTCCTACAGCCAGCATCCTCTGTACTGCCGGATCATCGAAATTCATGCACAGAAGCCCTCTTGCATCAGATACTTTTCTGGTATCATATAATGGATAATACAGACTCAATGTATATCTGTTCCCTTTATAATAATCGTTATAATAATCGTTATTATAGGAAACTTTCAGCGTTCCTTTCTGCGCATATTTGCTTCTCTCATATGCCTGGGGATACACTTCTTCAAACTGCGTAACTGATAAAGAACCCTTTCCTCTGTAGTAGTAACTTTTATAATCCGAACTGACAATGGCAGCAAAGTTCAGACTCTCATACATATTATTCAGATTCTCCAGCTTGCTGTAAACTGCATCAATGTCTGCTGTCTTCAGCTCATTTTTCTGCACCTGCCTGCAGTAATTCTGCACAGAATCATCCATGATCGTACCCAATACGATTTCTTTATATGAATCCATTGATCCCTTAAAAGATTCCGCAACTGTATTATTCTGCATCTGCAGAAGTTCTACAGACTGCTCTTTCATCGATGCTATAGAAAAAGTCAGAGAAACACCTGCAACCGTCAGCGTTACAATAAGAATACTGACGGTCACAAGTAAAAGTATTTTTTTATCAAATTTCCAGTAGCTGAATTTTGTTTTCCATTTGTTCATGTTGTCTTTCCTCATCTGTCACATAATTTCACATATACCCACATGATCAGGGGGGGGATTTTACCTCCCCAATATCATACCATGTTCAATGGTAAATGGATATAACAGATTTCGCAGAAAGAATCAACCCTTTACAGCACCTGCGGTCATACCTTTTACCAGTTTATCCTGGAAAATAATAAACATGATAACCATTGGTAAAAGTGTTAATGTAAGAACCGCCATGATCATTGGTGTATTCATAGAATACTGTCCCTGAAATTCCCAGATTGCCAGCGGCAGGGTACGATTCTGGGCAGACTGTGTCAGTGTATTTACAAATGAGAATTCATTCCACATATTTACACCATTGTAAATTGCCAGTGTCGCCATTCCGGGTTTGGAAAGCGGCAGGATCATGGAGAAGAACATCTGAATCTTTCCACATCCGTCAATTTCAGCAGATTCTTCGATTTCTCTCGGAATCTCTTTCATAAAGCTGGTCAGGATAAATACGGAAATCGGAACTGCGAATGCGACATACGGTCCGACCAGTGACCAGATTGTATCATAAAGTCCTGTTGACTTTGACATTTTGAATACAGGGATCAATGTAATATGTACAGGAATAGACATACAGGCTACAATGATCGCATAAATCGGCTGTGCCATTTTAAACTTAAATCTTGCGAGAGGATAAGAAGCGCATGCTGAAATAAACAGCAGCAGGATCAGGGAAATTGCAAGAACGATCACACTGTTCTTGAAGTAATTTGCAAACCCTCCTGTAAGTACCTCAGTGTAATTGGACCAGTTCAGTTGATCAGGAAGCTGGAATACACCCTTGGTAAGCATCTCAAATTTCTCTTTGAATGAGTTCAGCACCATGAATATAAAAGGTGTAAATGATACAATTGCTGCACCGATAGCAAGAACAAAAGCAATGATCCAGGCTATGATGCTTTTTCTTCTACTTTTCTTATAGCTGTCCATCCCTTAATCCTCCTGTTTTCCGTTTATAAGTTTCATAGTAATCATAGATACCATTGTAATCAGGATAAACATACCTCCTGCAATGGCTGAGCCATAACCCATGTTAAAGTTCTTGAATGATTCTTTGTACATATAGGTTGCCATCAGCTCTGTAGCAGTACCAGGACCGCCACCTGTCATAACATAGATCAGATCGAAGTATTTCAGAGATCCAACCATTGAAAGGATAGCTGCACTCTTAATTGACGGAATAAGAAGTGGAAGTGCAATCTTCCAGAAATACTGTCCTCTTGTAGCACCATCGATTCTTGCTGCTTCAAATACATCATATGGGATGTTTGTATAACCAGCCATAAAGTAAACCATGTAGAATGGTGTAAACTGCCATGCAATGATAAGAATAACTGTGAGCAATGCTAATTTTGGATTACCAAGAAGGTCAATGTTGCCCCCTCCGAACCATCCGGAAATTGTGCTGACAATACCTCCGTTTGTTGCAAGTGCGTATGTGAAAAGGAAACCAATTGCAACAGAAGACATAAGCATTGGAATAAACCAGATAACCTTGAAAATTGTAAGTTTCTTACCGCCAAAGTCAAGGAATGTTGCCATTGCAAGTCCTAACGGAATCTGGATAATGATAGATAGGATCATGATAATAACGTTGTTCTTAAATGCTATCCAGAATTTTGTATCTTTGATCAGTTTTGCCCAGTTTGCAAGTCCTACCATCTTCTTGTCTGCGGAAATACCATTCCACTGGTATCCGCTTGTAATAAATGTATCAATAATCGGATACGCGATAAATACTACTAATAAAATGATAACAGGTGCCAGAAAAAGTGCTGCTGTCTGACGTGTTTTTCTCTGTCTTAACTGAACCAGAGATATCCCTTTTTCATTCATTTTGGTGCCTCCTTTTTAATACTTTCTGAGATTTGATCATCTGACCTAACGTATGCCAGAGTATGTTTGAAAAATGCTTTCGGAATATGTTAGAGATATATTTCTGAGATGGTTTTTATATATTTTCTGACATGCTGTCTGATATGTAATTTGACATTGAAATGATTTTTCAAGCACGCTCTGTGTACTCACATATTGTTTTTCAAGATAAAGGGTTCTGCACTTTCAGCATGTGCAGAACCCTTCTTTTCTACCCTTACTCAGGTCAGAATGAATGCCTGCTTTCCTTTAAAGATTATTCAGCATCATCTGCTGCTGCATCATCTGTAGCTTCTTCTGCAGTATCATCTGCTGCGCCAGAATCAGATTTGGTACTTAAATATTCGTCCATTGCTGTCTGCATTTCTTCCTGTGCTTCCTGAGGAGTCTTTGTCAGACCAAATACTTCCTGTAAGCCATCAAGATGTGCAGATGCAACAGATGTCGGCAGATACTGGTCATACCACAACTGGATAGAAGATGCTTCCTGAGCTGCATCAAAGATTTCCTTTACAACAGGGTCTTTGATGTGGTCTCCTGCATCTTTTACAGGAACAACCTTGTTGTTAGAGTATGTAATGTCTGCAACTTCATCAGATAAATGATCTGTTGCACATTCAAATGCTGCTGCAAGTTTATCACCTTCACAGTTGAAGCAAATGAACTGATCACCTACAGTACCGATCTGGATTGTAGGATCAGCATCGGAATCATCAATTGCAGGGAATGGGAACCAGCCGATCTTCTGATAGAATTCCTCACTGTCAGTCTGGAATGTTCCTGCATACCATGAGCCACAGAGAAGCATACCTGCTGTCTCCTGATACATTAACTGTTTTGCCTGTCCGTCATCTTCGCTTAAGGAGTTTACGCCATCCGGGAAGTATCCGTTTTTAACCCACTCCTGAATCTTCTCACCTGCTTTGATGAAGCAGTCATCTGTGAATTTGCCGGTTCCTGCAACTGCATTCTGGAATGGTTCCAGTCCGCCATAACGTGCTGCCAGAGACATGAAGTACATGGAACCTGTCCATTTGGAAGCATTAGCAAGTGCAAAAGGTGTAATTCCGTTTTCTTTTAATGTTGCACAGATATTTTCCAGATCAGCTAATGTCTTCGGTTCTTCAAGTCCGTACTGTTTAAACATATCTTTGTTGTAGAAGATACCTGCCAGAGAAACATTCAGATATGGGATTGCATATACATGTCCGTTGTAGCTTCCCTGTTCAATAGCTGCATCCAGAAGTTTATCTTTAACATCGGACTGATCAAGAAGATCATCAATCGGCTGAGCAAATCCGGAATCAATATATTCATACATCGGACCACCGGACCAGCTTGAGTACATATCAGGACACTCACCGGAGCTCATCGCGATAACAAGTTTTTCCTTGTATGTATCATTCTGGATAGCTACCTGATTTACAGTATAGCCTGACTCTGTTTCTTTGTTAAACTTGTCTACTGCTGCAGTAACAATATCTTTGTCCGGGCTCTCTACCGCGATATTCCAGTAAGTAATTTCTTTGTCGTCAGCTGCAAATGCAGTTGTCTGCGCTGCCATCGGTACCACCATAGCTGCTGTCATGGCAAGTGCCATAATCTTGTACATTCTTTTTTTCATTTCTTGTTTCCTCCTTTTTTATTCACTTTGTATATTTAAGTGTATTTATCATAGCATTCCATTCACATAATGCCCATAAAATATTCTGTCCAAAATCTATAAATTTCTGTCTTTCCGTTTTCTGTGTGCAGAAAATTATAGATATCTGTACTGGAATCTTTCCAAAAATGTCTTCTGAGAACCAGCAAAAATTACTTTCAAATTTTAATTTTTTTATTATTTTTTGACTATTTTTCCATTATTTGCTTTAATATAAAAAGGAAGTCCCACCTACTGCTCATTACATTTTACAATTAAAGCAGAGGACTTACCTGATTCAGTTAACCTTTCAATCTATAGGAGGTCGTTTACATATTATGAGAAATTTTGAATATTATACACCAACACAGGTTCTCTTTGGCAAAGATACCCACCTTCAGGCAGGTTCCCTGCTGAAGAAGTATGGAGCAAAAAAAGTTCTGATCCATTATGGAGGTCAGAGTGCTGTCCGTTCCGGACTGATTGATGAGATCACTTCTAATCTGAAAGAAGAAGGTCTTGAATACATCACCCTGGGTGGTGTCATTCCTAATCCACTTCTTTCCAAAGTCCGCGAGGGAATCGAATTATGCCAAAAAGAACATGTAGACTTTATCCTTGCTGTAGGAGGAGGAAGTGTTATTGACTCTTCCAAAGCCATCGGCTATGGCGTTGCCAATCCGAACAATGATGTCTGGGATTTCTGTCTGAAAAAAGCTGTTCCAACCGGCTGTCTGCCCATTGGTGTCATCCTTACAATTGCGGCTTCCGGAAGTGAAATGAGCAGTTCCAGTGTTATCACAAATGAAGAAACAAAAGAAAAACGTGGATGTGCAAAGACAGATTACTGCAGGCCGAAATTTGCCATCTTAAATCCACGTCTCACCTACACACTCCCACAGTATCAGACAGAAAGCGGATGTGTAGATATCCTCATGCACACCATGGAGCGATATTTTGTAAATATTGAAACTATGGAGATTACAGACAGCATCAGCGAAGCTCTGATGCAGACAGTCATTTACAATGCCCGTATTCTTATGAAAGAACCAGACAATTACAGCGCCAGGGCAGAAATTATGTGGGCAGGAAGCCTTTCCCACAACGGTCTGACCGGATGCGGTACAGGTGGTGGTGACTGGGCATGCCACCAGCTTGAACATGAACTGGGAGGTGTCTACAATGTAACTCACGGAGCAGGTCTGGCAGCTATCTGGGGAAGCTGGGCACGATACGTCTACGAGGTGAACCCTGAACGTTTTGCTCAGTTTGCCACCAATGTATTTGACATTCCATGTGGAACTGATTATAAAGAAACAGCCCTTGCAGGAATTGAAGCAATGGAAAATTTCTTCCGGTCTGTAGAAATGCCCACCAGTTTACATGAACTGGGGCTGGATCTCACAGATCAGCAAATTCATGATCTTGCATTCAAATGCAGTTTTGAGGACACTCGCACCATTGGAGTCTTTAAACAGCTCAATATGAGAGATATGGAAAAAATCTACCTTATGGCAAGATAAAATAAATTTTTGTTATAATTTTCTCTTTTTTCGCAAAAATCGTAAAAATTGCTTGCATTCAAACAATCAATATGCTATTATAGGCCTGTGATACACAACAGTTCACAGACCAAATGCCCAGATAGCTCAGTTGGTAGAGCAGAGGACTGAAAATCCTCGTGTCGCTGGTTCGATTCCGGCTCTGGGCATTTTTTATTTTTTATTATCTTTTTTCTTTTTTTGCTCACGGCTGGTTAGAAAAAGCCTGAGCATTTTTTTATTTCATTTTTTAATATTGTCTTCTCTCACTTTCAGCAGTATAATTTTTCCAGAGTATGTTTGAAAAATGCTTTCCGCAAGATGTGTATCCCAATTTGTGGGAATGATTTTTCAAACACGCTCTAAGACCATCATGAAATTTTGTATCAATATCATCACAATTTTCCCAATATTAATACAATATTTTATTGAAGCAATATTTCACATAAGAAAGGAACTAAACTCATGAGTGACTTTAAAGTCGAGACTAAATGTCTCCATTCCGGTTACACTCCGTCTAAGGGTGAACCATGCGCACTCCCGATTTATCAGAGTACCACTTATAAATATGATACTACTGATGAAATGGGACAGCTCTTCGATCTTAAGGCAGAAGGATACTTCTATACCCGTCTGCAGAACCCCACAAATGATGCTGTAGCAGCAAAAATTGCAGATCTGGAGGGTGGTGTTGCCGCTATCCTTACCTCTTCCGGACAGGCTGCCAACTTCTATGCAGTCTTCAATATCTGCGAAGCAGGTGATCATGTTGTGGCGGCTTCTACTATTTACGGAGGAACCTTTAACCTCCTGGCTG
Organism: Blautia sp. ZXY-1-B12; assembly: GCF_056339915.1. Taxonomy (NCBI): domain Bacteria; kingdom Bacillati; phylum Bacillota; class Clostridia; order Lachnospirales; family Lachnospiraceae; genus Blautia; species Blautia sp. ZXY-1-B12. The sequence goes on from NZ_JBWJVP010000212.1 coordinate 23,887, forward strand.
TTACCTTCAAAAAGCTTGGCATTGACTGCACTTTCGTTGACACCGATGCTAGCCCTGAAGAAATTGCAGCTGCCTTCCGTCCTAATACAAAGGTACTTTTCGCAGAGACCATCGCAAACCCGGCCCTGGTAATTCTTGATATTGAAAAATTCGCAAAGGTTGCTCACGAACATGAAGTTCCGCTTATTGTAGACAACACCTTCGCTACACCTGTAAACTGCCGTCCTTTTGAATGGGGAGCTGATATCGTCACCCATTCCACAACCAAATATATGGACGGACATGCTGTGCAGGTTGGCGGAGCTATCGTTGACAGCGGTAACTTTGACTGGGATGCCTATGGACATAAATATCATGGACTGACTGAACCGGATGAATCTTATCATGGTGTTATTTATACTAAACAGTTTGGAAAGAAGGCTTATATCACAAAGGCAACCTCTCAGTTAATGCGTGACCTGGGCTCTATCCCGTCTCCTACAAACTGCTTCCTGTTAAACCTGGGACTTGAAACTCTTCCTCTCCGCGTGGAACGTCACTGCTATAATGCACAGAAGATTGCCGAATTCCTGAATGCCCATGAGAAAGTATCTCATGTAAACTATGCAGGACTTCCTGATGACAAATACTATGCACTTGCTCAAAAATACATGAACGAAGGCAGAACCTGCGGTGTTATCTCCTTTGAACTGACAGGTGGTCGAGAAGCTGCAGTCCGCTTTATGGACAGCTTAAAGCTTGCCACCATTGCAACTCATGTAGCAGCTTCCAAGACCATGATCCTGCATCCCGCAAGCCATACTCACCGCCAGATGAATGATGAACAGCTTGCAGAAGCCGGCGTATCACCGGGAATGATCCGTCTCTCCGTTGGTATTGAAAATGTTGAAGACATCATTGCTGACATCGAACAGGCATTAAAAAACGCATAAAAGATAATTTCAAAAAATCCGAAAGAACTTCTGAAATGATCACAGATATAACAGATCATTTCCAGATTCTTCCGGATTTTTATTTTCAGGTCAAACGGATATTCGCAATCCGCTTTGCTACTTGATTCGGTTAAATTCTTTCTTATTTTCTACTTTAACAAATAAACATCTGTATAATATACCCCTTTGTCCTCCCCTTCCTGATGGGTAGCAACATAAATATCTATACAATTATGTTTAATCGCACCACCACAGTCCTCTGCAACATAAACCTGTCCATTGATCACAACCTTAGATCCATATGGAATCTGTGTAGGGTCCACCGCAATCGTACGGTTTGTCGTAGCAGTCACCCCTGTAGAAGTAATGCCATTTGCCCAAGGGCCACAACAAATACTGCAGGGACAATAATGAGTAATCTTAAAGGTTCCCAGCGGAACCAGTGACGCATCTGAAGACACAGCTACCGGAGTTCCCACCTTCACTCCATCCACAGACTCTCCCTTTGAAGCAGTTACACCATCCACAGCCTCTGCAAAAACGCCTTTGCCCTCACTCTTATGAATCGTTCCAGCTTCTTCACCGTCTACTTTAGCGACCTTTGACTCTTCCGTATTCTCCTCTGCTGCTGTATTCTCCAGAACACTGGTTGGAATATATCCAATGCCTCTTTTTCCATTCTCTTTTTTATAGTAAATCTGACTCCAGATGCCGTTCACTGTAGCCAGGCGCTTCACTTCATCCTCCTGAATGACCTCACCTACTATCTGTCCATCCTTCTTTCCCGGATAATCCAGAATATCACTGTCCTTCAGTGCTATAAAAGTTCCCCTTGCCTGAGCAACCTGATCACTATCATTGATATGTTTTGTGGGCACATAGCCACTGATCTTTTCCGTACCCTTTTTACCCTTTTTCTCATAAGTCACTTTACTCCAGCCATTATCACATACGGCCACTCTCTCTACACCGGTACCAAGATACACTCTTGCAAGCTTCTTTCCGTTTTTCCCTGGCATAGAACGTATATAAGTCGCCTTTGCAGAAACAGAAACCTTATCTGACTTGGCAACTGCAGTTACCTTCTCTCCACTTCCATTATCAATCTCAAAGGTCTGCGGTGTCTTATCATCCTGCTTATAAGCATTAATTGTCCCCTCATAATCCAGAATATCCGCAGAAACTGTTGTTGATAAAGTAAGCATACTACAAACTAATAATGCTAAAATTTTTTTCTTCATAAACTGAGCCTCAACTCCTTTATCGTCTCTCTCCGTCTGTCCTATCATAGCACACCCCCTCCCAATTTGCAATTTTCCACCCCATCCTTCACGGAATCTTCATAAACTATATTGCTTCTATTATTTCTATATGCTATAGTAAAATTATCAGAATTCTATTCTGCCTTACGAAAGATAAGATAAAATATAAATATTTTTTCGTAAAGGAGTGTGATTTTATGACTGCTGTTAAAGAACGTATTATAGGTGCTGTATCAATTATGAGTGATAAAGATGCTAATATCTTCTGGCATATTATTCAAAAACATTTTAAACTGCCTGATACATTCGCAGATATAGAAAAAGTTGAACCCGATGAAACAGATTTAATAATGTTAAAGGAAATCGAAAACAACCCTGACTGTCACGAATTCATTTCTCAGGAAGAATTAATGAAAGAACTTAATATGTAAGTATTGTTCCCTGAAAAGTGCCAATTTCAGCACTTTTCAGGGAGTCATAATTTTTCAATAAAACCATTATATAAAATTTCAAAATAAATAAAAAAACATTTGACAAACTCCACTGCATATAGTATCATATATTTTGTCGCTGAGGTAATCACTCAACTGACATCATAAATGCGATAGTGGCGTAGTTGGTAACGCGCGACCTTGCCAAGGTCGAGACCGCGGGTTCGAGCCCCGTCTATCGCTCTTAAAGCATCAGCTAAGGCTGATGCTTTTTTCATCCCCTTCTATTAACTTTCCATAACTATAGCAATTCCATATCTGCGAATAACATCTATAGCCAATATTCAGTGTGAAAAAAATAATGGTTTGGGGCGCATTTGCAGGAGTCTTAGAAAAAATTAGCGTCAGGAAATCTGCGTTATGTAAAAAAATCTCACTGTCTGAGCCGCATTTGCGGCGAGTTTGAGATTTTTTTACATGTTTTTAGCAGATTCCCTGACGCTTAGTTTTTCTTAGGCTCCGAAACCGCGCCCCAAACCATTATTTTTTTCACACGTCACTTGGATTTAGTGATGGAACAACCTGATACCAGTAAAACTCATCACCATTCCATATTTATTGCAAGTCTCGATCACAGCATCATCACGCACAGATCCACCCGGCTGCGCAATATACTTCACGCCACTCTTATGAGCACGCTCAATATTATCACTGAATGGGAAGAATGCATCAGATCCCAGTGTAACATCCGTCATCTGATCCAGCCATGCACGTTTCTCTTCCTTTGTAAATACTTCCGGTTTCTCTGTGAAAGTTTTCTCCCACATACCATCAGCAAGTACATCCATATATTCATCCCCGATATAAACATCAATGGCATTGTCACGTTCCGCACGTGAAATTGTATCTTTAAATGGCAGATTCAGCACTTTCGGGCACTGGCGAAGGAACCAGTTGTCTGCCTTCTGTCCTGCAAGTCTTGTACAATGTACACGTGACTGCTGTCCTGCACCAACACCGATAGCCTGTCCATCTTTTACGAAACATACAGAGTTGGACTGTGTATATTTCAGGATGATCAGAGAAATCTTCATATCTCGTTTTGCTTCCTCTGTAAGCTCTTTATTCTCTGTCACAATATTGGAAAGCATTGCATCATCGATCTCAAGCTCCTGACGGCCCTGCTCAAAAGTTACACCAAATACTTCTTTGTGTTCCAGCGGAGCCGGTACAAAATTCTCATCGATCTGGATCACATTGTAGTTACCTTTTTTCTTCTGCTTCAGAATCTCCAGTGCTTCCTCTGTGTATCCAGGTGCAATAACACCGTCAGATACCTCTCTCTTGATCAGAAGTGCTGTATCTTTATCACACACATCAGAAAGAGAAATAAAATCACCAAAAGAGGACATTCTGTCAGCACCGCGAGCTCTTGCATAAGCGCATGCTAATGGTGAAAAATTCTTCCAGTCCATATCATTTACCCAGTAAATCTTTGCCAGAGTCTCTGTCAGCGGAAGTCCTACAGCAGCACCTGCGGGAGATACATGTTTAAAAGATGTAGCTGCCGGAAGTCCAGTTGCTTTCTTCAGATTGGATACCAGCTGCCAGCCGTTAAAGGCATCCAGGAAATTGATATATCCCGGTCTTCCTGAAAGGATTTTCACCGGAAGCTCGGAGCCGTCTGCCATATAAATTTTTGCAGGTTTCTGATTCGGGTTACAGCCATATTTTAATTCGAATTCTTTCATTATATAAATCCTCCGTATGAACCAAATAAGTATTTTAAAATTAATTCCTGTAAATAATTTCTTACTGCGAAAGCATCGTCTTATGTTCACAATAATCTATAAGTACTATCTGTACTCAGTAAGTGACTATTATTTATTCTTATTAATGATCTTGCTTTCGTACTTACCTGTCTCAATATCAATATATCTTACAAACAGAGATACTTTGTTATCTTCGTTCAGGCTGTTCCAGAGAAGTTCTGCAAACTCATCCATATCATCCGGAATTGCTACCAATTTCGGTTCGCCTTCAAAGCTTGGAAGTGGATTTCCGTCACATTTATAAGTATGGATGAAATGTCCCTCTCCTGCAATGGCATTCTCGTATGCAAATGTGTATCTGTTACATGCATCCGGATTTCCGTTGTTGCTCTTGAGAATTGACATTGCATAGTTGAATTTTCCGTTCTCTACGTGCATAACACCGGAGATACGAGGTGTATAGTTCGGACCGTCCGGCTCGAATTCTCTGCTTCTTAAGGACTGCTCAAAAGTAAGCTGATGATCCATTCCCTCATAAATGGTATCTGTCTGATCTCCGTTAGTTACGATTGTTTTGTTTCCCAGTACACGTACAGGTGCATAGATGATCAGACTCGGATCTGTAAGTTTGGACGGATCAAACGCCTGGGTACGGATTCCCTCACCATCCTCTACAAATACTCTGTTTCTGCTGTTCTCGCTTCTGCCCATGATGAAATAAGCTGTCACTGCTTTCTTACCGTCTGCGGAACGTCCAATCACAATTCCTCTGCCAGGATAGGAATTCTCTTTCAGTTCTTTTTCCAGTGATAACATTTCCATAATTTTTCTCCTTTTCGTTAAAAATAAGGTTAAAAAAAGCCTGGGAAACCTATTTATTCATTGAATAATTTCCAGGCTGCCCAGGCGGTCGGCTCATATACTCGCTGCACTCCCTGTAGGTAATCCTACTTCCGCCAGTCATGCAGGCACTGTCGTGAAAAAAAATCACACGTTGTTATTATAGTACAATACTTCTTTGTGGATTTCAAGGCAAATTTTTTTGTACTGTGCTGAATTTTCGTTTTACTGAACATCCTGCAAACCATAATCAACATCAATCTGCGCCGCAATATCCGATTTCATCTGTATCCATGCATCCGGATTCTCCACATAATATTTCGGACAGTTTTTTCCGGTAACATCGTAATGCCGGATCACGTTCTCTGATGTAAGCCCAAACCGCACACACAACCACGCAGAAAGCTTCACTGCCGAATCATAAGTTGCCTCATTGAATTTCCCCGTCTCATCCGGATGACAGCACTCAATGGACAAAGTATCTACATTACGTGAGTTCGTCGCATAGGACATCTCTGACGTAGGAATACACTGCACCACTTCCCCATCCAGCCCCACTACAAAATGACTGCTCACCTTTGTGTCATGAGTAGTCGCCAGATTCTCAAAGTAGTTCCTGTTTGCAATGGCTGTTGCCCCCGGATTTGCAGTATAATGAATGGCAATATACTGTACACTCTCAATGGGAATCTGCGGTCTGGAATATTCATTCGGCGTCAGCAGTTCCACATCTATGTACGGCGCCCCTTCTTTTTGCCATTGTTCCGGTCCGCCTGAAGAATCCGCATTATCTGTTCCTGACTGTTCCGCATCAGAAATCATCGTGTCAGAATTATGTAAAAAGTCCCCAATACTCCATCCATTTTCACTGGCCCGATTTATTATGATCCACCCACTCAGAACTATGATCACGAGCAGCATAAGGCTCATAAGAATTCTCTGATTTCTCTGCCTTATTCTGCTGCTCTTTCGTCTTTTCGACCTGCTGTTTTTCTTTTTTACTGCCAGTTTTTCCTGTTCTGGTATCTGTTTTTTTCTTTTTGTTTATATGCTTTTGCATTTTTACCTTCTCTTACGGGATTTTACTCCCTGCAAAAAATACCCCGGCCGGCATGCCTGGAAATCTTATTTCTTTCCATCAGCAGCCAGCCGGGGCATATATTACACCTGAAATTTATTATTTGTCATCTACGCTATAGTTCGGAGCTTCTTTTGTGATATGAATATCATGTGGATGAGATTCCTTAAGAGATGCAGCAGAAATCTTGATGAATCTGCCTGTTTCTTTAAGCTTCTCAATAGTTTCTGCTCCACAATATCCCATACCGGAACGGAGACCGCCCATGAGCTGGAATACAGTATCCTCAACATGTCCTTTGTAAGCAACACGTCCTTCTACGCCTTCCGGAACAAGTTTCTTCGCATTCTCCTGGAAGTAACGGTCTTTACTTCCGTTCTCCATAGCTGCGATAGATCCCATACCGCGGTATACTTTATATTTTCTGCCCTGATACAGTTCGAATGTTCCCGGGCTCTCGTCGCATCCTGCAAACATGCTTCCCATCATGCAGACATTCGCACCGGCTGCGATTGCCTTTGTGACATCTCCGGAATACTTGATACCACCGTCTGCAATGATCGGGATTCCGTATTCTTTTGCAGCTTCGTAGCAGTCCATAACAGCAGTGATCTGCGGAACACCGATACCTGCAACAACTCGTGTGGTACAGATAGATCCAGGTCCGATACCAACCTTAACTGCATCTACACCAGCCTCGATCAGAGCCTTTGTCGCAGCACCTGTTGCTACGTTACCTGCGATTACCTGCAGTTCCGGATATGCTGCCTTGATCTCGCGTACAGCCTTCAGAATGTTCTCTGAATGTCCATGTGCAGAATCAATTACGATTACGTCTACAGATGCCTTTACAAGTGCATCAACACGTGCAAGTACATTAGCAGTGATTCCTACCGCAGCACCGCAGAGAAGACGTCCCTGCTCATCCTTTGCAGCCAGAGGATATTTGATCTGTTTCTCAATATCTTTAATAGTAATTAAGCCTTTTAAGTTAAAGTCATCATCTACAATAGGTAATTTCTCTTTACGTGATTTTGCCAGAATCTTCTTGGCATCTTCCAGTGTAATTCCTTCTTTGGCTGTGATCAGTCCCTCAGAAGTCATGCACTCTTTGATCTTCTTGCTGAAATCTGTCTCAAACTTCAGATCACGATTAGTAATGATTCCGACCAGTTTTCTGCCCTCTGTGATCGGCACACCGGAGATACGGAACTTTGCCATTAACTCATCTGCGTCCTTAAGTGTATGTTCAGGAGATAAATAGAAAGGATCTGTGATAACACCGTTCTCAGAACGTTTTACCTTGTCTACCTCTTCTGCCTGCGCTTCAATGGACATATTCTTATGAATAATACCAATACCACCCTGTCTCGCCATAGCGATTGCCATGCGATGCTCGGTTACTGTATCCATTCCTGCACTCATCATAGGAATGTTCAGTTTAACCTTCTTTGTTAAGTAAGTTGTGACATCTACCTGATTCGGAATTACCTTTGAATATGCCGGAACTAACAGCACGTCATCAAAAGTAATGCCTTCACCAATGATAGTACCCATTGCATTTCCTCCCTTGCGTATATGAAATTAAATTACTATTGTAATGTAAAAAGGAACCAGCAACTGGTCCTTTTATTTTCAACAAGTGTAACAAAAATCAGATTCTATGTCAATCCAAAAAAACTTTGCTCGGTGCTGAATTTTTCATAGCCTGTGCAAGTGCCTCATCCGGTTCCAGAATGATTTTGCATAAATTTCCGTCCAGTCTTGTGATAACACCAAAGCGTTTATGCTCCGGATTTCCTGATGAAAAGTCCAGTACTTTCATGTTCTGGTTTCCGTTGTAATAGTCCATTCTGTGGGAATCCAGCGGTGCTGCCAGATCTGCTTCTGATAATTTGAAGCTCTTTACTTTCTTTCTTTTTGTCTTTGACATGATCATGTCGATGTCAAAATCGCCATTGATAAACAGATATTCATATTCTACATCTGTTTTCGGGATTACAAAATAGCATGCAATTCCAAGCGCTACGGCAATGATCAGTGCCAGCGGTGTGATGATAAGTCCGGCAAATACTGCCAACACTGTCAAAACGATCAGACCGTATTTGAGCAGGCTGTCTTTAGCCGTCTTATCTTTCTTTACCAGTAATTCTGAATACAAGTCGCCCATTGTTTCGTCTCCTTTTCATTTGTTCAGCTGTTGAAAGCAGCTTTTTTTGCACAGCATATTTAACAATTATATTTTATTCATCATGCTGTTTTTCTGCATTATATCACAAAACGGAACCATCGTCTATGACGACGGTTCCGTTTCACATATTCCACCTGTACTATTGTTACTGTTCACACACCACTGTTCCGCGAGGTGTTTTGGCATGAATATGCCAAAATCCCGAGACATACAAGCCAAAATTCCATTGCCGCAGGCAATCTGGAATGAATTTTGGCTATGTTACTGTGAACGGAGTGAACAGTAACATACTATTTTTATCTGAGCATACTGCGGTATAATTTTATCGTTTATTAAAAATTACATCATTCCCATTCCAGGATTAGCAGCTGGTGCAGGTGTGTCTTCTTTGATAATTGCAACAGCAGATTCTGTTGTAAGTAATGTAGATGCAACACTTGTAGCATTCTGAAGAGCACTTCTTGTAACTTTTGCAGGATCAAGGATACCTTCGCTTACCATATCTACATATCTTTCGTTCAAAGCATCGAAGCCGATTCCCGGTTCGGATTCTCTTACTTTGTTGATGATTACGGAACCTTCAAGTCCTGCATTTGCAGAAATGCGGAACAGAGGAGCTTCCAGAGCTTTCAGGATGATATTTGCACCTGTCTTCTCGTCACCTTCCAGAGTTGCTGCAAGTTTTGCAACTTCTTTGGATGCGTGGATGTAAGCAGATCCGCCACCTGCGATGATACCTTCTTCTACTGCTGCTCTTGTAGCTGCAAGAGCATCTTCCAGACGAAGCTTAGCTTCTTTCATTTCTGTCTCAGTGGAAGCACCAACACGGATAACAGCTACGCCGCCAGCCAGTTTTGCAAGTCTTTCCTGTAATTTTTCTTTATCAAATTCAGATTTTGTTTCTTCAATCTGTCCACGGATCTGAGCAACACGGTTTGCGATTGCATCTTTGTCACCCATACCGTCAACGATAACTGTGTTCTCTTTTGCAACTTTAACAGATTTTGCACGTCCTAACTGCTCCATAGTTGCGTCTTTCAGTTCCAGACCAACTTCTTCGGAGATTACCTGGCCGCCTGTAAGGATTGCGATATCCTGAAGCATTTCTTTTCTTCTGTCACCATATCCCGGAGCTTTGACAGCTACTACCTGGAAGGTTCCTCTTAATTTGTTTACGATCAGAGTTGTAAGAGCTTCACCCTCTACATCTTCAGCAATGATAAGAAGTTTCGCACCAACTTTTACGATCTGCTCCAGTAATGGAAGGATTTCCTGGATGTTGCTGATCTTCTTGTCTGTGATCAGGATATATGGATCTTCCAGATTTGCTTCCATTTTTTCCATATCTGTTGACATATATGCGGATACATATCCACGATCGAACTGCATACCTTCTACAAGGTCAAGTTCTGTGTGCATTGTCTTGGATTCTTCTACTGTGATAACGCCATCTTTGGAAACTTTTTCCATAGCATCTGCTACTAACTGTCCAACAGTCTCATCGCTTGCGGAAATAGATGCAACGTTTGCGATCTGTTTCTTGCCGCTGATTGTCTGGCTCATGTTCTTGATTGCTTCTACAGCTACATCTGTAGCTTTCTTCATTCCTTTTCTGAGGATGATCGGGTTAGCGCCTGCTGCCAGGTTTCTCATTCCTTCGTGAACCATAGCCTGTGCAAGAACAGTAGCTGTTGTTGTACCATCACCTGCTACATCGTTTGTTTTGGAAGCAACTTCTTTGATCAGCTGTGCGCCCATGTTTTCAAATCCGTCTTCCAGTTCAATTTCTTTTGCGATTGTAACACCGTCGTTTGTGATAAGCGGAGCACCGTATGGTTTGTCAAGAACTACGTTTCTTCCTTTCGGTCCTAATGTTACTCTTACTGTATCAGCTAATTTATTTACACCAGCTTCAAGAGCTGCTCTGGCTTCTGCGCCGAATTTAATTTCTTTTGCCATGATAATATGACCTCCTGATTCAAATTTTGATCTCTATGAATTCTTTCTGATACTTAGCCGGTATTTCATGTTACATCCTGTAAATATTATCTTATAAGTATCTTCATTTATGTTTTCTATTTTGATATTGCTTATTTAACAATTGCAAGAATATCATTCTGTTTTACGATAATGTATTCTGTGCCATCCATTTTTACTTCTGTTCCTGAATATTTGGAGTAGATAACTTTATCACCTACAGCTACTTCCATTTTTACTTCTTTGCCGTCAACAACTCCGCCAGGTCCTACAGCTACAACTTCTGCCTGCTGTGGTTTCTCCTGTGCCTGTCCCGGAAGAACGATTCCGGATTTTGTTGTTTCTTCTGCTTCAACCTGTTTTAATACAACTCTGTCACCTAAAGGTACTAATGTCATGATCTATATCCTCCTTTATTCTCCAACTAAAGCTTTCCTGTTACCGTACTCTTTCCGTTATTGCAAAATATCCGGTAACTGTTTCGGCACTCTGTCTAATTCTGCCGTTTTTTGCTAGCACTCATTTACTTCGAGTGCTAATCACTGTCCTTATATTATTGAAAATGAGTCGATTTCGCAAGTGCTTTTATCATTATGAAATAATCTATATTCTCTTTTTTACTTATATATTCTCTTTTTTTCTTTTGTTTTCTTAATTTACAAATAATTTTGTCATATCTTCCTTGTCTTTCACACTCAGTTGAATTGTCTTCAAATACATTAATTAAGAGGCTTGCTATAATTCTTGTAACATAATAAAAAGACCGTCCACCATACAGCAGACAGCCTTCTTGCATTCATTATTTATGGAAGCTTCTATATCAGGATTTCTTATTTCTCTGAGCTTTAATCTCTTCCAGTTCATCAAAAATGACTTCATTCAGCACTTTAATGTAGGTTCCTTTCATACCGGAAGATCTGGATTCGATCACACCGGCACTTTCAAACTTCCTCAAAGCGTTTACGATAACAGATCTGGTGATTCCCACGCGGTCTGCGATCTTACTTGCAACCAGGATTCCCTCATCTCCGTCAAGTTCATCAAAAATATGGATGATTGCCTCCAGTTCGGAGAAAGATAAAGTATTAAACGCAGATTTCACTACCTGCTGCTTTCTGTCCTCCTCAGCATTCTCTTCATGAACCGCTCTCATCATCTCAAGCCCTACAACGGTTGTTCCATATTCACTGACAATAATATCTTCAATGTCATATGGTTTCTCATAACGATACATAAATACAGTACCCAGTCGTTCCCCTGCAATATCTATCGGATTAATGATTCCCTGATAACTGCTTGATACATGTTCAAATCCCAGTGTCTGAAGATTTACATTCTCTTTTGTTGACAGGACACCCAGAAATCTCTCGTTTAACAGGGAATCTACATATCCGCCAACCTTGTCCTCGATCAGTTCAGTGATCTCCTCTACTCCCGGGCATAAACTGACACCCAGAACCTTTCCTTTTTTACTGAGAACCAGAATGTTGGAACTCAGTGTCTCCATCAGAACCTGACAGATGTCATTAAATACCACTTTGCTGGAACTGCTGTTATGCAGAAGTTTATTAATTTTTCTTGTTCTATCCAGCAGCTGAACACTCATATTGTCCTCCTTTCACCCTGTACATATCCGAAATCTTTCTGTCATTATTTCATAAATGAGCAGTCACTTTCTTTTGCTCGCAAGGAAGATTCAGACACACATGGTCATTAACATTACTGATACTTTGATTTTACACGTTTTAAAGTCAAATTACAAGACAAATTTTACTATTTTTTTATTTATTTTTGCTTTTCTGAAAATAGATTCCTTTTATAATATTATTCAATAAATATCATCATCAAAAATTCAAAGGATTGAAGACAAAAAGTCAGAAAGTCACTGACTGTAAGACAAAAAACGGAACTGTTGCATTAATGAAATTCATTTTCAACTGCTGCAACAGTCCCATTTATAACATTTACAATCCGTTATTATTCTTTCTCGTCCTTTGCCTCTACATATCCACATGTCTCCTGGCTGCAGACAAGCTTATTCCCCTTTTCCACCATATAGCTTCCACATTTCGGGCATTTCTTTGCTGATGGTTTCTGCCAGGACATGAAATCACAATCCGGATTATCCTCACATCCGTAGTACTTACGTCCTTTTTTGGTTTTCTTAAGCACAATCTCTTTTCCACATTTCGGACATGCCACCCCGATCTTCTCAAAATATGGTTTGGTATTTTTGCATTCCGGAAATCCCGGACATGCAAGGAATCGTCCATGAGGACCATATTTGATCACCATATGTCTGCCACAGTTTTCGCAGATCACATCTGTCACTTCATCCTGAATATCAACCTTTTCAAGTTCTTCCTCTGCAGCATCTACATCCTTCTTCAGATCCGGATAGAAGTTGCTTACTACTGTCTTCCACTTTACAGTTCCTGCTGCCACACAGTCCAGAAGCCCTTCCATAGTCGCAGTGAAGTTTACATCTACAATACTCGGGAAAGCCTGTTTCATAATATTATTGACAACTTCCCCCAACTCTGTAACATACAGGTTCTTCTGTTCTTTTGCAACATAACGGCGGCTGATGATCGTTGTGATCGTCGGCGCATAGGTACTTGGACGTCCAATCCCCAGTTCTTCCATAGTCTTGACCAGAGATGCCTCTGTATAATGTGCAGGCGGCTGCGTGAAATGCTGTTCTGGTTTCAGTTCCTTAAGACTAAGCTTCATTCCTCTTTCAAGACTCTGATTCAGAACATTTCCTTTTTTCTGGTCCTCTTCATCTGTGTATACAGACATAAATCCGTCAAATATGATCTTGGAGGCAGAGACTGTAAAAATATACTGGTCTGCACCAATCTTGACAGATGTTGTTTCGTATTTTGCAGGAGCCATTCTGCTGGCCGCAAAACGTCTCCAGATAAGCTGATACAGTCTGAACTGATCTCTTGAAAGAGATTCCTTCAGTACAGCCGGTGTACGGCTGATGTCTGTAGGACGGATCGCTTCGTGAGCATCCTGGATCTTCTGTCCCTTTTTCACAGCTTTCTCAGACTTTGAAACATAATCCTCTCCGTACTGAGCAGTGATATATTCTCTTGCAGCAGCATCTGCTTCCTCCGAGATTCGGGTGGAATCTGTACGCAGATAAGAGATCACACCTACCGTTCCATTTCCTTTGATATCAATTCCTTCATACAGCTGCTGTGCCAGACGCATTGTCTTCTGTGTGGAAAAGTTTAAGGTCTTGGCTGCTTCCTGCTGTAAGGTACTTGTAGTAAAGGGAAGCGGTGCATTCTTGATCCTCTCGCCTTTCTTTACTTCATTGATCTCATATTCTTTATCTTTCAGAGAGGCCAGAAGTTTATCCATTTCCTCTTTGCTGTGGATATCCATCTTTTTATCTGTTCCATAGAACTTCGCCTGCAGCGGTTTCTTCTCACCCTTCACCTGAAAATCTCCCTCCAGGCTCCAGTATTCTTCCGGAATAAACGCATTGATCTCATCTTCTCTGTCACAGATGATACGAAGCGCAACAGACTGTACGCGCCCCGCACTTAAGCCTCTCTTGACTTTTGCCCAGAGAAGCGGGCTGATGGTATAACCTACCATACGGTCAAGCATACGTCTTGCCTGCTGTGCATCTACCAGATCCATATCCAGGTCTCTGGCCTGTTTGATCGATGATTTTACTGCTGTCTTGGTAATCTCGTTAAAGGTAATCCTGTGCATCTTCTTCGGATCTTCTTTTAATGCCTGCATCAGATGCCAGGAAATTGCCTCTCCCTCGCGGTCAGGGTCAGTTGCAAGATAAATCTTGTCTGCTTTCTTTGCAGCCTTGCGAAGCTTTGCAAGCAGTTCTCCCTTTCCTCTGATCGTTATATATTTGGGTTCAAAATCATGCTCAACATCAATTCCGAACTGACTCTTCGGGAAATCACGGACATGTCCGTTAGAAGCTTCCACATCGTAATTCGCACCGAGAAATTTCTTTATTGTTTTCACTTTTGCAGGTGATTCTACTATCACCAGATATTTCGCCATGCTACCTCTCCTAGTCGTAATCTGTTATTCTTCACAGTGTCCCTGAACGGGCACATTGCCTGACAGCGATATTGTTACATATGAAAATCGCCCTGCGCCGCAGAAACGTGAAGCACAATAATCATAAATCGTCAACTGTCTTTTACATAATAATGTCTCCCGCTCTCTCTTATGAGCCCCCGCAGTGTCAGTTCCACAAGACAGTTGCTTACCTGTGCCGGGGAAAAGCCTGTTTTTCTCACAATGTAGTCGGGATTTTTTGGTCGTAAATCGAGACAACTATACACCATATTCAAATCTCTTGCAAGTCCCAAGTTGTTTTTTTCACCGTTTTGTGTTACTTTTTCCATCGAAATTCCAAGTTCTTCCAGCATAATTTCCGGACAGTATGCAATCCCTGCACCGTCGTAGATCAGCTTATGACAGCCTCTGCTGAGTTCATCTGTCACTGCCCCCGGAATCGCATAGACCATCTTTCCCTGTTCCAGTGCAAATCCCGCAGTGATCAGCGAACCGCTGTTTTCTTTTGCTTCCACTACCAGAACCGCGTCTGACAAAGCACTGATGATCCGGTTTCGCGCCGGGAAATGCCAGGAAACAGGTCCTGAACCCAGTGGACATTCACTGATGATCCCACCATTTTCCCATAAGATCCTCTCATAGAGTTTTCTGTTAGATTTCGGATAGCATACATCAACACCACTTCCAAGCACCGCAAATGTAGGCATCTTTCCTTCCAGTGCGCCTTTATGTCCTTCTGAATCAATGCCAAGTGCCATACCGCTGATAATCTGGACTCCAGCTACACTTAACGCTTTCGCATACCGGAATGCCTGCATCCTTCCATAAGGACTGCACATTCTGGCACCGATCACTGCCACCGTTCTTCTCTTAGGATCAGGAAGTCTGCCTTTTACATAAAGCTTTGCCGGCATGGAGGAATACTGCTTCATTATCTGAGGATATTCCGGATCTGATTTCTCAATACATCGTATCTGACCTGTACTGTATTCTTCTGTATGATTATTTTTCACATCAGTTCTTTCCATATAAAATACCTCACTGACCTTTATTTTATGACCGAATCTTTGTCAAATGCCCTGTACGAAAGTGCTTCTCCGATATGATGACCGGCAATCATTTCTTCCCCTTCCATATCCGCAATTGTTCTGGCTACCTTCAGGATCCTGTGATAGGATCTGGCACTGAATGCGATTTTTTCAAAGGCTCTTGCCAGAAGTCGGGATGCGCTGTCTGTAAGAGGGCAGAATTTATCGATCAGACTGCTCTTCAGCTGCCCGTTAAAATTTATTTTCTCATCTTTATACCGTTCTTCCTGGATCTTCTGTACTTTTTCCACTCTTTTTCTGATAGCAGCGGAATTTTCTCCCTTTCTTCCACAGTGAAGCTGTGAAAAAGAAACCGGCGGTACCTCAGTGCTGATATCAATTCTGTCCAGAAGAGGGCGACTGATCTTTCCCATATAATGTGTGATCTCACCTGCTGTACAGGTGCATCTGTTTAAATCCGGATAATAACCGCAGGGACAGGGATTCATCGCTGCACATAACATAAAATCCGCCGGAAAGTTATAAGTTCCGCTTGCTCTGGCTATCTGGATCACTTTATCCTCCATGGGCTGTCGCAGAAGTTCCAGACTTGCTCTGGAAAATTCCGGCATTTCATCCAGAAAGAGTACACCTTTATGCGCAAGAGTGATTTCTCCGGGTCTGGGATTACGCCCGCCTCCTGCAATTGCCTGCGGAGTACTTGTATGATGAGGGCTGCGAAATGGTCGCTCATCGATCAGCGGATGTTCTCTTGAAAGAAGTCCTGCAATACTGTAAATTCTGGTAAGCTCCAGCTTTTCTTCAAAGCCAAGCCCAGGCATGATCGTCGGCAGTCTTCTGGCAAGCATGGTTTTGCCCGTTCCCGGAGGTCCGATAAGGAGAAGATTGTGAAATCCGCTTACTGCAATTTCCGCCGCTCTTTTTGCCCCTTCCTGTCCTTCAATGTCTGAAAAATCCATTCCCATATCTGTATTTATAATAGAAGGAATTTCTTCCTGTATTTCCCTCTTCAGATAGGGTTCCGGATTCTTAAGACACTCGACCAGTTCCCGTAAATTTTTTACTCCTGCTACCGGCACATCCCTGATCAGTCTTCCTTCTTTCAGATTCTCATAGGGAACTACGCAAAAACGACTGCCCAAACTTCTTGCACACAACACAATCGGCAGGATTCCGGATATCCCATGGATTTCTCCGTCCAGACCGATCTCCCCTGCCATCATAACTCTGCTGACAACCTGAGGGCTGATCATCTCAAAAGCAGCCAACACTGCTGCTGCCACCGGTACATCAAAACCGGCTCCCTCTTTCTTCATGTCTGCAGGAGCAAAATTGACGGTAATTCTCTTTGGTGGAAACTGATAACCATTATTCTTGAGGGCTGTGCGTACCCGTTCCTGCGCTTCCTTTACCTGCGCAGAAGGAAATCCTACCATGATAAAGGAAGGAAGTCCGTTACTTACATCAGCTTCTACCTGCACAGGGCATACTTCCACCCCAAAAATTGCAGCTGATAATACACTTGCAAACAAATATAAACTCCTTTCTTCCGGCATAAATCTCCCCCGATATTTATGCTCACCAAAAAATATATAACAATTCGTTACTGTTCACTCCGTTCACAGTAACGTAGCCAAAATTCATTCCAGATTGCCTACGGCAATGGAATTTTGGCTTGTATGTCTCGCCAAACAGCGGACGACTGAATAGTTACATCACTTAACTTGTATTGGAAATTATTTCAGAAATCAGATTTGAAAAAAGATTATTTTTATAATAGACCATTTTGCTCTGTTTTGCAACCGTTCATTTTGTTCTGTTTTATACTTTTTTCAGTACATAATCTGCGAAGGCTTTTCACAGATCATGTTTGGGAGTACACTACAAAACAGAGAGGTGAACTATATGAAATTTCAGCGTATTCAGGATTTACGTACAGATGCTGACATGTCACAGAAACAGCTCAGCGAAATTCTTCACATCAGCCAGCGTTCCTACTCTCACTATGAGACAGGTTCACGCAATATCCCGGTTGAAATGCTTATCAGACTGGCAAATTATTACGATATAAGTGTTGATTATCTGGTAGGACGCACTGATAAAAAAGAGATGAATAAATAAGTAAAATCACTTTTTTTAATATAAAAGGATTCCTGTAACTGTTTATGTTACTGAATCCTTTTATATTTTTTGTATCTTTTATTCTTTTATCATAACAGTATCCACAGAAGGATGGACTTTTGCACCCTCCGCTTTTGTTTTTGTCTTAATATTCACATAAAGACGACCATTATCAAAGGTAAGATAACCCTTTGCTACATTTCCCAGCGAGTCTGTAAACGAGAATCTGGTTGCATTTCCTGCGACGGATTTCTTTACTTTTGCCTTGCAGGTAGCTGTCTTTTTCTTATTTGTCTGTGAATAAGTAAAGGTAACCGACTTCTGACTGAGTTTCTTAATTTTGATCTTAACCCTGCCGTTCTTACTGCGCCAGGTTCCCAGATAATCCTCCGGGTTAAAAACATAAGCCCGTTCCAGAACCGGTGTTGGCGTTGCCGTAGGAATCGGTGTTGGGGTAGGTGTGGGCGTAGCTGCAGGTGTCGGTGTTACAGTGGGAACTCTTTCCAGTGCCGCGATCGCTTCTGCTTTTCTCTGCTCTCTGTCCACATTCTTTCTGTGTTGAAGCAGCAGAGTGCCTGCCAGCATAAGCAGGATAAACAGGATAATTACAATTATCAGAAGTTTTATAAGTCTTTTTTTCTTTTATTCCGTTTCTGTTTCCCGTTGTTTGTTACCGACAAATCTGCATCTCCTCTTCTGTTTCTTGTTCGTTACTTATTCTTTTCCATCCCAGCAATAGGTACAGAGTTTACATGGTGAAATTCCAATGGAAGCTTTCAGATCATCAAGTCTGTGGAATTTCAGTGATGTGAAATTCAGCTCCTTACGAATTTCTTCCAGCATTTCTTTATAATTTGTTGAATTTGGATCTGCATAGTCTGCCAGGACTTTATCACTGACATTCTCTCCCTCACGTTTGGCGATCACACGTCTTGTGATCAGATCCATCTCTGATTTTGAACGTGAGAAATTCAGATATTTGCATCCATAAAGTAAAGGCGGACACGCAGGACGGATATGTACTTCTTTCGCACCATTTCTGTAAAGAAATTCCGTCGTTTCTCTTAACTGTGTTCCACGTACAATAGAATCATCAATCATCAGAAGACTCTTATCCTTGATCAGGCGATGTACAGGAATCAGCTTCATTCTTGCGATAAGATTTCTCTGGCTCTGCTGTGTAGGCATAAATGATCTTGGCCAGGTTGGTGTATATTTGATAAACGGACGGGCAAAAGGCACACCGGACTGGTTCGCATATCCGATTGCATGGGCAATACCGGAATCCGGAACACCGGCTACAATATCGGGATTTACTTCTCCCCTGTCTCTCCTGGCCAGCATATCACCGCAATGATAACGCATTTCTTCTACATTTACACCCTCGTATGCCGAAGTAGGATATCCGTAATATACCCAGAGGAAAGAACAGATTCGCATCTCTTCCCCTGGTTTCTGCAGGGTTTCCACACCGTCCGGAGTCACTGCAACAATTTCTCCGGGGCCCAGTTCTTTCAGGTCTTCATATCCAAGATTCAGGTATGCAAAGCTTTCAAAAGATACACAACAGGCATCTTCTTTCTTTCCCACGATCAGTGGAGTCCTTCCCAGACGGTCACGTGCTGCCAGAATCCCCTTTGGTGTCAGGATCAGCATGGTCATGGAACCTTCTATCACTTCCTGCGCATAACGGATTCCCTCAATCATGTTGTCTTTCTGATTGATCAGTGCAGCTACCATTTCTGTGGGATTTACGCTTCCTCCACTCATTTCCAGAAAATGAGTGCATCCGTTTTTAAAACAGTTGGCAATCAGTTCATCCATGTTATTGATCTTTCCAACTGTGGTAATTGCAAAGTTACCAAGATGAGAGCGCACCAGAAGAGGCTGAGGTTCATTATCTGAAATACATCCGATTCCCAGATTTCCCTCCATCTCACCAATGTCACCATCAAATTTGGTCCTGAACGGCGCATTTTCAATGTTATGAATCACGCGGTCAAAACCACGTTTCTTATCATACACTGCCATTCCGCCTCTGCGTGTTCCCAGATGGGAATGATAATCAATTCCGAAGAAAAGGTCCAGAATGCAACTGGACTTTGATGCTACTCCAAAAATTCCACCCATTATCGTATTCTCCTTTTGTTCATCATCTTCAGGCAACTTTTATCATAATCCTCTTCGATAATCCATTTAAAAAGATTACTATAGCCCGTTTCATAACGTTTTCCTTCACTATAACAGTTCTTATCCTGCCAAATTGCTGTAAAAACAGTTATATCACACAACACTCCCATTATATAGAATGAAAATTTAGAAGTAAAGAGTTTTAATCTTATTTCTTTTCCTTGATGATACCTGTTCTGTATGCATCCAGCAGCTGGATCAATTCCTGTATTCTCTCTTTCAGCGCATGACCTGTATCTGTATCACCCACAAGCTGGCGTCTGGACATGTAGCTGACTGCCACGCGGTTCGATACAATATCAGTCTCTCTTGCCACAGCATCTGCTTTGGACGTAAACGGTTCATGAGCAGTAAGATTCAGTCCATAGGAATTATAGATCAGCGTATATCCGGCAATTCCCGTTACTTTCTGATATGGCTTGGAAAAACCACCGTCAATCACGATAACCTTTCCATCACATTTTACAGGACTTTCTCCTTCACTCTGGTGTACCGGAACATGGCCATTGATGATATGCCCTTTTTCCGGATTCAGACCAAATTCACGAAGCATATTATCTACCACTTCTTCATTCTCCCAGAGGCGGTAATAAGCATTCTTCTTCTCTTCATGTGTAGAAGAATCCTCTATGAAATATCTTTCAAAAGTACTCATCTTGCTCTTGCCAAACAATGGTGAATTCGGAGCTGCCCAGATATACCACATAATATCTCTGCCCTTCTTCTGTTCTTCTTTTCCTACAGAATAGAATGCTCTGCGCACATAGGTTTCCAGTACATCATACAGTTCTTTTCCCTTGTAGCTTTTTCCATAAATCTGTACTTCCCGGAATGTTCCGTCTTCATTCAGAGGAATGCTTCCATGAAACAGAAGATTTCCGTTATATACTGTATAAAGCCCGCCTTTGTCAAGTAGGAGACGGATGTGGTTTTGCAGTTTTTCACAGTTTCTGAATGCAGAGGACAGTTTGTCCATAACTTCTTTTTCTCCGGCTGTAAGTTCGTATGGATGTTTCCAGTCAATAGTCGGAAAATTATTGTCGCGAAGCGGATATTCTTTTCCGTCAGGCAGTGTGATCGTCCCTTTTTCCGGATTGATCCGATGAAGAAGTGCTCTGTCTTCCATCTGGAATTCTTTATGTCTGCGCACCAGTTTACCTTCTAATTTAAACTGGATCACAGCAATAGCCTTGTGCATTTTTTTGCCCAGTTCTTCCTCAAGAACATTATAATTGGAAGCACCTTTCATGGCAAAAATCTCGCAGGGATCATCCTTATACGCCTCCATCACAAAGGTCGCCAGAGGAAGCATATTGATTCCGTATCCATCCTCAAGAATATCCAGATTTCCGTAACGGATACTGTTTCTTACCACTGTTGCAATACAGGCTTTCTGTCCTGCTGCCGCACCCATCCAGACAACATCATGGTTTCCCCACTGAATATCCAGGGAGTGATACTGCATCAGGCGATCCATAATGAAATGTGGAGCAGGACCTCTGTCATAAATATCCCCCAGAATATGTAAATGATCCACGACCAGACGCTGGATCAGTTCTGCAAGCGCAATGATAAAATTCTCCGCACTGCCGATCTCAATGATCGTATTTACAATGGAATCATAATATGCCTCTTTGTCAAGAACCTCCGCTTTCTCTGTGATCAGTTCTTCAATCACATAGGCATAATCTGCGGGAAGAGCTTTTCGTACTTTGGATCTGGTATATTTGGAGGCTGTTGTCTTACAGATTTCAATAAGACGGTAGAGAGTGATCTTATACCAGTTTTCCATATCTTCTTCTGTATCTTTGACAAGATCCATCTTCTCTTTCGGATAATAGATCAGAGTTGCCAGAGAACGCTTATCATTGTTACTTAATGTATGTCCAAACACATCATCAATCTTCTTCCTCACTGCACCGGAACCATTTCTGAGCACATGTGAAAACGCCTGATACTCTCCATGAAGGTCTGACATAAAGTGTTCCGTTCCCTTCGGCAGATTCAGGATTGACTGAAGATTGATAATCTCCGTAGATGCCTTTCCGATTGTAGGATAAATTTCTGCAAGTCTCTGTAAATATCTAAGTTCGTCTTTCTTCATATCCATCTCCTGTTATCATATATTATGATGTCAGGGCATTTTATGTTGCTGTCTGCACCATGCCCTGCAACACACTTTGCGGTCACAGAATTTATGCTCATCCTGTAAAGTCAAATAATGACATCTGGTTCGACTGCGGGATATCTCCGAATAATTTCAGATCATCCATCAGATCAATAACCGTTTTGCTGACCTTTGTTCTGTCGCGGAAGTCGTCTTTTGACAAGAATTTTCCCTGTTTTGCAGCATCAACCACTGCATCTGCCGCCTTATCTCCCAGTCCGTCAATAGTTGCAAGTGACGGCATCAGTTTCCCATCCACGATCTGAAATCTCTGTGCCTTGGCAGTATAAAGATCAATCGGTACAAATTCAAATCCACGTGCGTACATTTCCTGTACAATACGCATATCCTTCAGGGTATCCAGTTCTTTTTTAGATGCTGAATCACCTTTTTTGCGAATTTCTGCCATATAATACTCCAGGCGTTCCTTTCCCATACACATCAGCTCATAGGAGAACGCTGTGGCGCGGATACTAAAATATGCCGCATAGTATGCCAGTGGCTGAAACACCTTATACCACGCAATTCTGTATGCCATCATAACGTATGCTGCTGCGTGGGCCTTCGGGAACATATACTTGATCAGCTTACAGGACCAGATATACCAGTCCGGAACTCCATGCTCTTTCATGGTCTCGATCCACTCGTCACGAAGACCTTTTCCCTTACGGACGCTCTCCATGATCGTAAACGCAAGGCCACTTTCCACTCCTTTTCCGATAAGGTAGATCATAATATCGTCTCGGGTACAGATAGCTGTGGAAATGGTTGCCTTACCCTCCTGGATCAGCACCTGGGCATTACCCAGCCATACATCCGTACCATGAGAAAGCCCTGCAATACGGATCAGGTCAGAGAAGTATTTCGGCTTGGTGTCAATAAGCATCTGCATGGCGAAATCTGTACCAAATTCCGGGATTCCCAGACATCCGAGCTTACATCCGCCAATATCTTCCGGTTCAATTTTCAAAGCCTTTGTACTTGCAAACAATGACATGACATCCCTCTGATCCAGGGGGACATCCCTGGCACTGATTCCCGTTAAATCCTCCAGCATTCGGATCATAGTGGGATCATCGTGTCCAAGTATATCAAGCTTCAGCAGGTTTCCGTCAATAGAATGATAATCAAAATGTGTGGTGATAATGTCACTGTTCACATCATTCGCAGGGTGCTGGACAGGAGTAAATTTCTCAATCTCCTCACCTACAGGAAGTACGATAATGCCTCCCGGATGCTGTCCTGTTGTACGCCGCACGCCTGTACATCCCTGTACGATGCGGTTGATCTCACAGTAACGTTTATGCACACCACGCTCTTCAAAATAATTCTTCACATAACCAAATGCAGTTTTCTCCGCAAGCGTACCGATAGTCCCTGCCTTGAATGTCTGCCCCTTACCGAAAATAACCTCTGTATATCTGTGTGCATTAGCCTGATACTCTCCTGAAAAGTTAAGGTCAATATCCGGTTCCTTATCTCCCTTGAATCCAAGGAATGTCTCAAAAGGAATGTCAAACCCTTCTTTTTTCATCCTGGTTCCACATTTCGGACAGATCTTATCCGGCATATCACATCCCGCCATACCTGCATACTGCTTTACTTCCGGTGAATCAAAATCACTGTATTTGCAGTCCGGATTAGGACAGAGATAATGCGGTGGCAGAGGATTTACCTCTGTGATACCGGACATGGTAGCTGCCAGAGAAGATCCTACAGAACCTCGCGAACCTACCAGATAGCCATCTTCATTTGACTTCCATACAAGCTTCTGTGCAATGATATACATTACGGCATACCCATTGGAAATGATTGAATTCAGTTCCCTGTCAAGCCTGCTTTCCACAATCTCCGGCAATGGATCTCCATACATTTCATGCGCTTTTGTAAAACAGATATTCTTCAGATCCTGGTCGGAATTCTCAATGACCGGCGGGAATTTGTCCGGATGAATAGGTGATATCTTCTCAATCATATCTGCGATCTTATTTGTATTTGTAATGACAACTTCTTCTGCTTTCTCGCTTCCCAGATAGGCAAATTCTTCCAGCATTTCCTCTGTGGTACGTAAATACAACGGTGCCTGCTCATCTGCATCTGAGAATCCGTTTCCGGCCATAATGATCCTTCTGTAAATCTCATCCTGTGGATCCATGAAATGCACATCACAGGTTGCAACTACCGGTTTCTTAAACTGTTCTCCAAGCTTAACGATCTTCCTGTTTATCTCCTTCAGGTCTTCTTCGGAACTGATCATATCATGCTTATCATCTGCTATCATAAATCTGTTATTTCCAACAGGCTGGATCTCCAGATAATCATAGAAATTTACCAGTCTGGCTATCTCAGTATCCGGTGCATTTCTCAGAATTGCCTGATACAGTTCCCCTGCTTCACAGGCACTTCCCACCAGAAGTCCGTCTCTGTACTGCTCCAGCACACTTTTGGGAACACGTGGACGTCTGTGATAATACTTCAGGTGCGACTGACTCACTAATTTATACAGATTAATGCGCCCTGTCTCATTTCTGGCAAAAATGATCACATGGTAGGTCGGCAGTTTCCTGATAGTATTTACAGAAACAGCTCCCTGCTCATTCAGCATATCCACATCCCGGATATCACGCTCTTCCAGCATCTTTACAAACTTCACAAAAATCTCTGCAGTACATGCGGCATCATCTACTGCCCGGTGATGATTTTCCAGTGAAACCCCAACTGCTTTTGCTACCGTATCCAGCTTAAATCTGTTCAATGCAGGAAGCAGGAAACGGGCCATACCGACCGTATCTACATAAGTAAAATCATGTGCGATTCCCAGTCTGTCACAGTTTTTCATAATAAATCCCATATCAAAGTCCGCATTGTGTGCAACCATAACCGCATCCTTGCTGAATTCAAGGAATTTCGGAAGCACTTCTTCGATAGTCGGGGCATCCATGACCATACTGTCATTGATACTGGTCAGCTGTTCAATGCGAAAAGGAATCGGTACCTTTGGATTTACAAATGTGGAAAAACGGTCCGTAATCTCACCATTTTCTACCAGTACGGCGCCAATCTCTATGATTTGACAGGTCAGCGAAGAAAAACCTGTTGTCTCAATATCAAAGACCACAAATCTACCGTTCAGCTTCTGACCTTTTCCATTGGTCACCATACCTTTTAAATCATCTACCAGATAGCCTTCCATTCCATAAAGAACCTTAAAATCAGAATCCTTCGGCACACATCCGCCCCAGGCATCGAAACAGTGATTTGCCTCCGGAAACGCCTGTACAACCCCATGGTCTGTAATGGCAATGGCAGGATGTCCCCACTCATAAGCACGTTTCACCAGAGATTTGGCATCCGTAACCCCATCCATATCGCTCATCTTTGTATGACAGTGAAGCTCTACTCTTTTCTGTGGGCTGGTATCTACTCTGGCAGTTGTAAAATTGGCAATTTTCTTAATCCCGGCTATAGATGCAATAGTCAGTTCACTGTCAAAACGGTCTACTGTTGTCACACCGCGAAACTTCAGAAAAGCCCCCTTCTTTACATGTTCTGTCACTTCCGGCACCTGTTCATTGCGCAAAAACATCTTCACAACAATACTGTCCGTAAAGTCTGTGATCGGGAAGATAAGAATTGTTTTTTCATTACGGATTTCTCTGGCTTCAACCTCCATAACCTGTCCGCGGACGATCACCTCACCCATCTCACCGGTAATCGTCTCAAGTGCAACAGGCTCTCCTTCGAAATCTCTTCCATAGATAACATCCGGATTGCTGTCCCTTCTGAATCCACCCCGGAAATCTCCCTTCCTGTTGTCTTTGCGGTCTGCAAATGCAGCTTTTTTGTCCTTCTTTTCCTGCTGTCCCTTATCAGTCTTTTTCTCTGCTTTCTTCTCTGCTGTTCCTGCTTCTTCAGACTGAGCCGGCTCTTCATTCTTACTGTTTAATTTCGCATGACGGATTACATTTTCCACTTCCTGAGCGATCTGCACTGCTGCATTCTTACGGTACTTACTTTCCTGCGTCTCCCTGAACTCAAGTTCCACCTTTAAGTCCATTCCACATCTTTCGCAGAAAACCTTCTGCAGATATTCGATCAGGATCCCGCTCTTTTCTCTGGCTATTACAGAATCAGGAAGGATCATATGAAGATCATTTTCTCCGGGAAAAGAAATCTGCGCCTGTCTGAACATATTGTATTCCAGCATATTGTAGCTGCGCAGTTCCAGTTCCATGCTGGATCTGTAAGTTTCCAGAAAGTTCTGAGGATTGTACTGACCGGAAAGGCGGAATTTCTCAATAACTGTAACTGTTACATTCAGTCCTGCAAAAATCTGTCTCTCTATCTGTTCTTCCAGTTCAAAGATATGCTTCTTATGAATCCAGCGTTCACTTTTTATATACACCCATATATGAGTTCTGGAAGGATTGCAGGACACTCTGGTCACAAAAACCATGTCCAGCAGTTCTTCCAGTTCTTTCTTCACTTTTAAGCTGGGAAATACGTCAAAAAAGTCTTTTTCCAAAATAAAATCTCCTCGTTGATCTGACAGGAAGTCTTCGTTCCAAATGTTACTTCCAGTTCAGAAGTTCTTCCCGCAACGTATCCAAAAGCTGATCTTCCGGAACTTTCTTTATGATCTCACCATGTTTGATCAGAAGCCCCACACCAACTCCGCCTGCAATTCCGATATCTGCCTCTTTTGCTTCTCCGGGTCCGTTTACCACACAGCCCATAACTGCTACTTTAATATCAAGCGGGATATCCTGCACCATGGTTTCTACCTTATTTGCAAGACCGATCAGATCGATCTGTGTGCGTCCACAGGTTGGACATGACACAACTTCTATGCCACCTTTGCGAAGCCCCAGAGTTTTCAGGATACGTTTTGCGGATTTAATCTCTTCTAAAGGTGCTCCTGTAAGAGAGACACGAATGGTATCACCGATTCCCTGATTCAGGATGATCCCCAGTCCGATAGCAGATTTAATGTTTCCGGAATAAAGAGTTCCAGCTTCTGTGATTCCTACATGAAGTGGATAATTCGTCTTCTCCGCGATCAGTTCATGAGCCTTTGCACACATAAGGACATCCGAAGATTTGATGCTGATCACCAGATTGTCATATCCCAGGTCTTCGATGATATGAACTTTATCCAGCGCACTCTCCACCAGCCCCTCTGCAGTGACTCCATGATATTTCTCCACAAGTTCTTTCTCAAGAGAACCGCTGTTTACACCAACACGAATGGGTATTCCTCGCTCCTTTGCCACATCAACCACTGCTTTGATTCGCTCTGTACTGCCGATATTTCCGGGATTGATCCGAATCTTATCTGCACCGTTTTCCATGGCTGCAATGGCAAGACGATAATCAAAATGAATATCTGCCACAAGTGGTATATGGATCTGTTTTTTGATTTCCTTCAGTGCTTTTGCAGCTTCCATAGTCGGTACTGCACAACGGATAATATCACAGCCAGCCTGCTCCAGTGCCAGGATCTGAGCTACTGTCTGTTCTACATCTTCAGTTTTTGTATTTGTCATGGACTGGATTAAAATCGGGTTGCCGCCGCCAATCTTTCTGTCTCCGATCTGAATCACTTTTGTATGATCTCTGTACATAATTTTCCTCTTCTCTCATTTATAGCAATTCCATAAATTACTGCTGAACAGTTATCTGATTTCCAGAAGTTTTCTCTTCAGTTCTTCTTCCATGCGGTGCATTTCCATCTCTGCTGCCTGTCTCTTCTGACGGCCTTCCATCTGGATCCGCATCACATCATCCAGAGTCTGGATCAAATCTGCATTTGTCTTCTGCAGTGTTTCAAGGTCAACTATTCCACGCTCTGATTCTTTCGCTGTCTCAACCGTTGCCATATGAAGTGTCTCTGCATTCTTTCTGAGAAGTTCATTGGTGATATCTGTTACCTGTCTCTGTGCCTGTGCCGCTTCTGCAGAGTGAGCAATTCCCAGAGCAAGCACCATCTGACTTTTCCATAATGGAATTGTGTTTACGATCGTTGTCTGTATTTTCTCAACCATTACCGTATCATTATTCTGGATCAGCCGGATCTGAGGCGCTGTCTGCATGGCAATCGTACGGGTAAGTTCCAGATCATGCAGTTTCTTTTCAAATCTGCTGCATTTCTCATCCAGGTCTCTGGCTGCCTGCGCGTCTTCGGGAAGCCCGCTCAGAGCTGCCTTATTTTTCATTTCTGCAAGCTTTCCGTTTCTGGTTTCTTCCAGTTTCTTTTTTCCGGCAAGGATATACATGGTAAGTTCTTTAAAATAATTCAGGTTCTGTTCATACATCTTGTCCAGCATAGCAGAATCTTTCATAAGGCGCACCTGATGTTGCTGAAGAGAATCTGTGATCTTCTCCACATTGACTTGTGCTTTGTCATATTTGTTTTTCAGATTTTCAATCTTAGAAGTCTGCTTTCTGAAAAATCCAAAGAATTTTCCTTCCTCCTGTACATCGAAATCTTTCAGTTCTCCCACAACATTACTGATCAGTTCTCCAATCTCACCCAGATCCTGTGTCTTTACATTCTCAAGAGCTGTATCAGAAAAGTCCGCCATTTTTTTCTGAGTTCCTGCACCATACTGAAGAATCTGATTAGTATTCTCAATATCAATCTTTGCAGCAAAATCATTTACCATTTTCTGTTCTTCCGGTGTCAGTACAGGCACTTCTTCCTTCTGTAGCTGCTTTTTGGGGATTACTTCTTCTTTCTTTTCAAACTCTCCAAGATCCGGCTCCAGTGTTAATGATGGTGTTTCCATTTCAAAATCTTTAAATTCATTTCCCATGTCCTCTGCCGCTCCTTTTTATCCTTTTTTATTTTCAGTTCTTTTTCATTTTTGCAAAGTCATCATCTGTCAGACCTTCCTGTGCAAGCAGCGTATGAAGCACTGAAATATCACTTGAAACATCCCACGCAGTATCCT
This sequence comes from Blautia sp. ZXY-1-B12, assembly GCF_056339915.1. Lineage (NCBI taxonomy): Bacteria > Bacillati > Bacillota > Clostridia > Lachnospirales > Lachnospiraceae > Blautia > Blautia sp. ZXY-1-B12. Next base: position 52,918 of record NZ_JBWJVP010000212.1, read on the forward strand.
GAAAGACAGAATCCAGAAGTTTTTCAAATGCCTGATTCAGTGTATCCAGTGTATTCTCTATCTCCTTTTTGGATGCCTGGATATTCTCTCCCTGCACAGGCTGCTGATCCATTTCTTCATATGCATCCAACAGCTTTACTGTCATGGGCAGATAATAATTCATCAGTTTCTTCAGATCCGGAATAATCTCCGGATGCTTCTGCGCCCGTTCAAAAATCTTCTCCACGATCAGTTCCATTCTGGATATTTTTGCAGAAATCTCCTCTCCAGGAATCGCATCGTTGCTCCTGTGGATCTTATCCAGAAATTCATTTCCTTTATCCAGCACCTCCTGCACTTCAGGCGGTGTGTTCTTTCTGTTTCTCTCCTGTTCAGCCTGATGTTTTTCTTCTTCCTGTTTCTTCTGCTCAAGTGCCTTCTGCGTCTGCGTATATTGCAGATAAGTCTCATTACTGGTGATCAGACAGGTTTCCTGTTCATCAATATGTCCCTGACGGAACCATCTGTCATCAATCATCTTTTTAATATCTTTTTTAACGAATTTCACCGGCTTATTTACTGCTGCTGACAATTGTTCAAAATTACAGTATGTGTGATTTCCCAGTGTGTCAATATACTTCTGAAAACGTTCCAGTTTACCCAGTTTTTTAATGCCGCCTGCGAGAAGTCCCACTCCTGTCAAAGCTCCGACTGCCATAAAACAGGTTCCACCGGTCACAAGGGAACTCATATGCCCCACCGCTCCAAAGATGCTGAGGACCAGAGTTCCCAGTCCCATTCCACTGGCAAGGATTCCACCTGAAACAGCAATCATCATACCTTTCATTCTTCCCCCGGTGTTCCTTTCATAAAGAGTCAGCATCTTCTCTTTTGCTTTCTCCTTCTCAATTCTCTGACGTTCCTGCTCCTGTTCACGTTCCCGCCTGCGCTTTTCTTCAAATTCTTTTGTTTTATTGCGATATACCCCGGAATCACCAGACTGACTGTTTCCGGTTCCAAATACATTATTCAGACCATTTTTGATTGCCTCACTTCCGGAATCTACAGCAGAATTTACTGCGCTGTTAACAGTCTGTCCCACCGTCTGCTTAATATCCTCGGTCATCTGGCGGTAATCTTTAGTAGAAACTGCTGTGTCTATGATCTTTTTTATTTTGTCTCCAAGTTCTCCTAATTCATCAAAATTCTCGCTCATATTTTCCTCCATTTTCTATTCCATATTATAGCGAAATCCTCTATAAAAAACAAGACTGGCGGATTTTTTGTTACTGTATGTGAACAGTAACACGATTTTTCAATTTTTCATTAAAATTGGAAATTTCCCATTGAACTTAGCAGACAAAAGTTTTACAATGGTAAAGAGATAAACAGTAATCACACTTGTAAATACTGTAAATATGTGTGAACGGAGGAAAGATTCATTATGGAAAAAAAGAATATCGACTGGAGCAGCTTAGGCTTCGGTTACGTACAGACCGATTATCGTTATGTATCTAAATTCAAAGACGGCGCATGGGATGCCGGAGAACTGACAACAGATCCTAATGTAACACTGAACGAATGTGCAGGTGTTTTCCAGTATGCGCAGACAGTTTTCGAAGGAATGAAGGCTTACACTACAGAAGACGGACATATCGTTACTTTCCGTCCTGACTTAAATGCAGAACGTATGGCAAACTCAGCAAAGAGACTTGAGATGCCTGTATTCCCGGAAGACCGTTTTGTTGATGCAATTGTTCAGACTGTAAAAGCTAACGCAGCATATGTTCCGCCATACGGTTCAGGCGCAACTTTATATGTTCGTCCATATATGATGGGTACTAACCCGGTTATCGGTGTAAAACCTGCTGATGAGTATATGTTCCGTGTATTCACTACACCTGTAGGACCATACTTCAAAGGCGGTGCTAAACCGATCACAATCCGCGTCAGTGATTTCGACCGCGCTGCACCTCATGGAACAGGCCATATCAAAGCAGGTCTTAACTATGCAATGAGCTTACATGCAATCGTAGATGCTCACAAGAACGGATTCGATGAGAACATGTATCTTGATGCAGCTACACGTACCAAGGTAGAAGAAACAGGCGGTGCTAACTTCATCTTCGTTACAAAAGACGGCAAAGTTGTCACACCGAAGTCCAACAGTATCCTTCCTTCTATCACACGTCGTTCCTTAATCTATGTTGCCAAGGAATACCTGGGATTAGAAGCTGAGGAAAGAGAAATATACTTCGATGAAGTGAAAGATTTCGCTGAATGTGGTCTCTGCGGTACTGCTGCAGTTATCTCTCCTGTCGGAAAGATTGTTGACCATGGTAAAGAAATCTGTTTCCCAAGCGGAATGGAGAAAATGGGTCCGGTTATCCAGAAACTCTATGACACATTAACAGGTATCCAGATGGGACGTATCCAGGCTCCGGAAGGATGGCTGAAAGTTATTGAATAAATAACATCTGACTGCAGACAGTTAACGTCTTTCAACATCAGAAGAATTGTTGCTGTTCATACACTGCTATCCCGCTGAGAACGTAATGAACAGTAACGTAGATTTTCACTATACAAAAACATCCCTCAGAATCAGTTTAAACACATTCTGAGGGATATTTTTTCTTTTATATCACTGGCTTTTCCGGATCTGCTTTGTTCCTTCTATTTCTTTCTCTCATACTTCACAAACTGATACTCCAGATCAAAGTACGTCTGCTCATCGCTCTCTCCCGTAATTTCCCATTCATCATCTTCGTCCAGATTTGGGAAATGACTGTCTGCTTCATATGCAAAGTCAATCTTTGTCACATGAGCTACATCACAGTACGGAAGCATCTGCGCATAAATGCTGTCACCACCTATACAGTAAACATCTTCTGCCGGATATTTCTTTATCTCTTCCAGCGCTTCTTCAATACTGTGTACTATGATCGCACCCTTTACCTCATATTCTTTATTGGATGTGATCACAATATTGATCCTGTTTTTAAGCGGAAGTCCGTTTGGAAAACTTTCCAGAGTTTTTCTTCCCATCACTACTACTTTTCCACTTGTTTCCTCACGAAACATCTTCATATCTGCCGGAATACTTACCAGAAGCTGGTTGTTCTTGCCGATTCCCCAGTTTTTATCTGCTGCTACGATAACATTCATTTGAATTTTCCTCTCTTGATTTTATATTGTCAATTTAAGTCAGGCGAACAAAATCATCCGCATTCGCTACTTGCTCATAACCAGATAATTGCTCCACAGTTTGGTTAAACGGCAATCGGAATATTCTTAATCTGCGGCCATGTCTCATAATTCTCCACGATCAGGTCATCTGTTGTAAACTGATAGAAATCTTTTACTTCCGGATTCAGTTTCACAACAGGTGCAGGATATGGTTTTCTCTGGATCAGTTCCTTTATCAGCGGGATATGACGGTCATAGATATGGCAGTCTGCCACTACATGAAGCAATTCCCCTGCTTCCATATCACATACCTGAGCCATCATCATAAGCAGAAGTGCATACTGACATACATTCCAGTTATTCGCTGCAAGGATATCCTGTGAACGCTGATTGAGGATTGCATTCAGAGTCAGCTTATCGTTCCCCGGTGTCTGTGTCACATTAAATGTCATGGAATATGCACAGGGATACAGATTCATCTCATGGAGATCCTGATGCACATAAATATTGGTCATAATTCTTCGGCTGAACGGATTATTCTTCAGATCATAGATCACTCTGTCTACCTGATCCATCATTCCTTCTTTGTACTGATGTTTCACGCCAAGCTGATACCCATATGCCTTACCGATAGAACCACTCTCATCTGCCCAGCTGTCCCAGATATGGCTGTGAAGATCATGGATATTGTTGGATTTCTTCTGCCAGATCCAGAGAATCTCATCCATGGCACTCTTTAACGCTGTACGTCTGAGTGTCATAGCCGGAAATTCCTTTCTCAGATCATATCTGTTTACCACTCCGAATTTCTTGATCGTATATGCCGGAGTTCCATCCTCCCACACAGGGCGGACTTTTTCTCCTTCCGTACTTGTCCCGTTTTCCAGGATATCCTGACACATTTTTATAAATACATCATCTGCGTAACTCATTTTTCTTTACACTCCTGTTTTTCTGTTTTTTATATTGTTTCAGGTCTTACTTGAATCCCCTTTCTGCTCATGCAGCAGCCACAGTTTCTTCTCCAGACACCGAAATTCCACTCTCGTCACATCTGCACAGTACTCTCCGTCTGCATGGAGCACCATTGGCTTATCCAGAATCAGGCGAAATCCTTTTTCATTTCTGATAGTAAAACCATTAATATGCTCCTGCTTTGCAGCAACCAGAAACGGAAGCAGGAAAAAAGTCTGCCATTTGGCGATTCCGGATGCACTGCCAAGCGAGAGCAGACCGTCCTGCACCGATGCATGAGGTGCCATAGGAACCCCTCCGCCTTCTGCCGGCAGATTCATAGCTGCCGCAAAGATCATCTTCGGAAGAATATAGCCTCCATGTTCTGTCACCACCTTTGCATTGGCTGTCTCCATGGTAAAAAGAGACTGCACCGTCAATGCAAGATATGTAAGCTTACCCAGATGGAAACGGTTTAAAACCTGTTTCAGTCTGGAATGAAGTGCTTTTTTACACACAAGTGCATCCAGTCCCAGGCCGGAACTGATTCCAAAAATCCGCGGCTTCTCACAGCCTTCCCAGCTTACCTGCCCCAGATCTATCCTGTAAAGTGCTTCACCTCTCTGATCCTTTCGGATACAGGCACAGATTTCCCTCAGGCTCTCCTTCGGTGTTCTCGGCAGTTTCAGATTTCTGCCAAAATCATTCCCTGAACCAGTGGGTATCACGCCAAAACGTACCTTATCAAAGTCAGTAATACCATTCAGGACTTCATTGATCGTACCGTCTCCCCCAACCACCAGCAGATAGACAGGCTCTTCACCCTTCACCCGGGAAATCTGCTCAGCCAGTTTCGCGGCATGCCCTTCATATCTGGTCATATGGGCTTCATATTTTATTTTGTATCCCCGAAGCAGACACTGTGTCTCATTCCATACCCTGTGCGCCCGCCCTGTACCCGCTCCATTATTTACAATAATCTGTATCCTTCTCATTCTTCCTCACTTATACATTATATTTATTTTCTGCCGTTTCTTCTATCTCATTATAAATGCCAATACCTATACTATACAATATTTACCCATCACATACAAGACTTCGAAACTGCGAAATCGTTACTGTTCACTCCGGTTACTGTTCACTAGTAATATCCCGCGAGGTGTTTTTTGTGAGCGAAGGTCACAGAAAACCCGAGATATACCACGCGAATTTATGCGATTAGCATAAATTCTGTGCATCGCGAAGCGTGTTACTGAGAACGGAGTGAACAGTAACTCACTCCGTTCTCAGCAATACGCTTCACGATATGTCTTACAGGATTGTCAATCGGATATTCGCAATTGAAGCATGGGATTTACTTACAGCAATTCTATATTTTGTCAAAAAGTCAAAATAATACATAAATCCGTCAAAATATCGAAAGCATTTTTTCCATAAAGTATTTATTATATATTTATACAATACAACTATACACAAATTCTAAAGTAATTCCATAAAATAATGCAATCAAGACAGTTCAGCAGAGTGTGAAGGACAAGGAGGATACCTGCAGGCGTGCTGACGCACGGCAAAGATATCTGACGCAGGACTTCACACTATGATGGGCTGGATTGTTTGCAGTAATTTATGGAATTGCTATAAATTATCAGGGGCAAAAGATATTTACAGCAATCCTTGTAAATAACGCATATTGAGAGGATTGCTATAGTCAGCTCACATAATTCTTATTCAAATCAAACGTACTAAAATATAATATTATCAGGAGGTCTTTACAATGGAAAAAAGATGGTGGAAAGAAAGCGTCGTATATCAGATCTATCCTCGCAGTTTCTGCGACAGCAACGGAGACGGAATCGGTGATCTTAACGGTATCACCGGCAAACTTGACTATTTAAAAGAGCTTGGAATTGACGTAATCTGGCTCTCTCCGGTTTACAAATCACCAAATGATGACAACGGATATGATATCAGTGATTATCAGGCGATCATGGACGAATTCGGAACCATGGAAGACTTCGACCGTATGCTTGCCATAGCTCACGAAAAAGGCATCAAAATCATGATGGACCTGGTTGTAAACCATACCTCTGATGAACACAAATGGTTCATCGAGAGCCGCAAATCCACAGACAATCCTTACAGAGATTACTACATCTGGCGTCCTGCAAAAGAAGACGGAAACCTTCCAAACAACTGGGGCTCCTGCTTCTCCGGTCCTGCATGGGAATACGACAAGACAACAGATATGTATTTCCTGCACCTGTTTTCCAAGAAACAGCCTGATCTGAACTGGGACAATCCTGCTGTACGTCAGGATGTTTTCGATATGATGAACTGGTGGCTGAAAAAGGGCGTTGACGGATTCCGTATGGATGTTATCAGCCTTATCTCCAAAGAGCCGGGGCTTCCTGACAAAGAACCTGGAATTAACGGCTATGCAACCTTCAATGTATCCGCAAATGGTCCTCATGTACATGAATACCTTCAGGAAATGCGTCAGAAAGCACTGAATAATGCTGACACGATCACTGTAGGCGAATGCTCAGGTGTTACTCTGGAAGAGGCAAAGAAATATGCAAGAAGCGATGAAAAAGAGCTGAACATGGTATTCCAGTTTGAGCATATGGATGTTGACAGTGATGAAAAAGCCGGCAAATGGACAACCAAAAAGATGGACCTGCGCAACCTGAAAAAAATCCTTACACGCTGGCAGAAAGGTCTTCAGGATATTGCATGGAACAGTCTCTACTGGGAAAATCATGACCAACCAAGAAGCGTTTCCCGTTTCGGCAATGACAGTGACGAATACAGAGAAATCTCTGCAAAAATGCTTGCAACATGTATCCATATGATGCAGGGTACACCTTATGTATATCAGGGTGAGGAACTGGGTATGACAAACTGCCCGTTTAACACTCTTGACAACTTCCGCGACCTTGAAAGTATCAATGCTTTCCACGAATTAACCGAACAGGGTAAGATGACCGAAGAGGACATGATGGCAGCAATCGGTTATAAGGGACGTGACAATGCAAGAACCCCTATGCAGTGGGACGACAGTGCTTACGCAGGTTTCTCCACAGCTACCCCCTGGATTATGGTAAACCCGAACTACACTAAGATCAATGCCAAAGATCAGATTAACCGCGAAGATTCCGTATTCAAATATTATCAGAAACTGATCAAGCTCCGCCATGAAAGTGAACTGATCGTATACGGTACCTATGATCTGATCCTTGATGATGACAAGGATATCTACGCTTATATCCGTACACTTGGCGATGAAAAACTGATCGTATACTGCAATTTCAGCGAGAATACACGTGAAGTAGAGCTTCCTGAAGAATTTACAAACGGAAAAGTTCTTATCTCCAATTACATTGATGCAAAAGTAAACCATAAAATCACTCTCAGACCTTACGAAGCAATCGTAATCCAGAAATAATATTCCGTGCAGGGCTGTTATCAGATATTTTTTGACGACAGCCTTATATTTTGCATTTTTTAATTATTATTGCTCTCTCCCAAACGACTTATGAGCAACAGTTACAATTTTCTTTTATTTTATTCAAACTTTTTTGTGCAACACTTGCATTTTCATATCCCAATGTGATAATATATTTATATATTTTTGTATTGAGGTGAATCTCACATGATAACAATTAAAGAAATGGCAGAGATGCTTGGAATCAGTACCACCACAGTATCAAATGTCATTAATGGAAAAACCAGCGAAGTTTCTCAGAAAACTGCTGAGAAAGTTCAGAAACTTCTGGACGAATATGATTACGTCCCAAATATGAATGCAAAAAATCTCGCACAGAATCATTCCAGACTCATCGGAATTGTATTAAAAAGGAAAAAAGATAAATACGATAATATCTTCACAGATCCATTTCATGGCGAATTACTTGGATCTCTGGAAGCTGCTATTCGTGAACGTGGATATTATATGATGCTTTATACTTCTGAAGATATTGACGAAATCGTGCGCAATGTGGTGAGCTGGAACACCGAAGGACTGATCCTCATCGGTATGCTCCACGACGATTATCTCAAAATCAGAAGCAAATACAAAAAGCCTGCTGTCCTTATCGACAGTTACACTCCAAAAAATATTGCCAGATACGTTAATATCGGTCTTGACGATGAAGAGGGCGGATACCTGATGACAAAATATCTTCTTAACTGCGGTCACAGAAAAATTGCCTTTCTTGCCGACAATATGGAAGGTGTAGACTATATCCGATACACCGGACATCAGCGGGCACTTCAGGAATACGGACTGGATATTGATCTGGATAATCTGATTGTGATCCGCCCTTCCAAATATGAACGTCAGGGAAGTATGGAGGAGATTTATGCAGTCGCACACAAGTTCACTGCCTTTATGTGTTGTTCCGATTATTACGCAGTTACCCTGATGAAATATCTCAAAGCCAAAGGGATCCGCTTTCCGGAAGATCTCTCCATCACCGGATTTGATGATAATCTGTATGCGCAGCTTGCTTGTCCTTCACTCACCACTATTCATCAGGATATCTTTTCGCGCGGAACCATTGCCGCAGAATATCTGTTCAAAATGATCGATGGCTGGAATCCAAAAACAACGAATCTTTCTCTTCCGGTCAGACTTGTAGTACGCGACAGCGTAAAGATTCTGAATCCCCCTGAAGATGATTCCTCCGATGACAGTTCAGCTTTATAAGGCACTCAGGGATATCTGTCGCGGGATTTCACGCTCTGATGAGCCGGGAGCAATACGCATTATTTATGAGGATTGCTATAGAAGATTGCTATAATTCATGGATACAAAAAGAACGAAAATCCAAGTACTCATACCTGGATTTCCGTTCTTTTTTCTTCTGCTACATCTCAATAACAAGGAACTGATAACCCTGCAGTTCAATCTTATTTCCATCCATAGCTACATTGTCATAGTTATTGATCAGAACCTTCCTGCACTCTCCTGCAAGTTCAATGGTCTGTGGCTCTTTCTGGTAATTACCAACTACAAGAAGAGTCTTATCCCCTTTACGATAGTATGCCATCAGATTATGTACATCTTCCCATACAGGTTCCAGTTCTCCGTAAACAACAGTCTCTTTGTATTCCGGATTCTTACGCAGTGCGATAAGTTTCTTATAGAAACTTCTCACAGATTCCGGATCATTCATCTGGCTCTCTGCATTGATCTTTGTATAATTCGCATTAACCTTCAGCCATGGTTTACCTGTTGTAAATCCTGCATTCTCACCATCTGTCCACTGCATCGGTGTTCTGGCATTATCGCGGCTGAATCTGGAAACAGCTTTCAGTGCTTCCTCAGGTGTACATCCTGCTTCCAGAGCTACCTTGTACTCATCCAGACTGGAAATATCATCTACCTGATCAATAGATTCAAACTTCACATTCTCCATACCAAGTTCCTGTCCCTGGTAGATAAACGGAAGTCCGCGAAGCATAAAGTTCAGACCGCCAAGCATCTTCTTACTTGCGTCACAGCAGTCACCTTCCGGGATATATCTGCTGACACCACGAGGCTCGTCATGATTTTCAATAATATTGGAAACAAATCCGATATCGCCAATTTTTCTCTGTGTTGTAAAGCAACATTTCTTGTAGGCATCCGGAGTAATCTGTTTGCAGTCATACCATCCCTTGTCAGATGCCCCCCAGATAGTCTCTTCGAAGTCAAACATACTGGAGAAATATCCATTATCGCCGATGAAATCCGGAATCTCTTCATCCTTCTCATCGAAAACTTCACCGACAGAGAATGCATCGTATTTCTTAAAGGTGCGGTCTCTCATCTCGCCAAGGAAGTCACCGATTCCCTTTGCTTCTTTCAGCATCTTCCTGATACTGCAAAGACCGTCTTCACGATCCGGCTCATAGTCATGCATCGGAAGTGCTTTCTTGATATTGATAATCGCATCAATACGGAATCCACCAAGACCTTTATCCAGCCACCAGTTGATATTCTTATAAACTTCTTCCCTTACTTCCGGGTTCTCCCAGTTCAGATCGGGCTGTTTCTTATGGAAAACATGCAGATACTGTTTATTTGTTCCGGGAAGATCTTCCCATACAGGTCCGCCGAAATAAGAACGCCAGTTAGTTGGAAGTTCTCCTTCTTTCTTGTCACGCAGATAGAAGAAATTACCATATTTACCATCCGGATCCTCACATGCTTTTTTAAACCATTCATGTTCATCAGAACAATGGTTTACAACAAGATCCATCAGAATGTACATATCTCTCTTCTTAGCCTCAGCAATCAGTTCATCCATATCTGCCATGGTTCCGAAGCGAGGATCAATATCATAATAATCTGAAATATCATATCCCTGATCAGCTAACGGAGAGCGGTAGCAGGGGGAAAGCCAGATAATATCAACTCCCAGATCTTTCAGATAATCAAGCTTCTCAATAACACCTCTCAGATCTCCAATTCCGTCTCCATTGGTATCATAAAAACTCTTCGGGTAAATCTGATAAGCAACTTTTTCATTCCACCATTTCTTTACCATTGTAAAAATCCTCCTGTGTTTTTATAGAATTCTTATAAATCCTGTTTTTCATTTTCTCATCCCTGCCTGTTGCTTTTCACACCTCCACAGGGAACTTATCTGATTCGGTTAAACACGATTATAGCTGTTTTCTCTGTGTCTGTCTTATCCTATTTTGATATAAAAATACGATATTTTGACTTTTAGCGTTAATGTTCACTCCGTTCTCAGTAACGTGGTGTATGAACAGTAACCTTTTAGTTCTGTATTTCCTGCAATGAATGTCTGCGGTACTGCAACGGCGTTGTTGACGTATATTTTCTGAACTCTCTCAGAAAATTTCCCAGATTATTATATCCACATTCCAGACAGATTTCCGTAACTGTAAGATCAGACTCCTTCAGATAATGAATGGCCCTTTTTATCCTGTACTCATTCACATATTCCATAGGCGAACGCCCGATCACCTTCTTGAAAAATCTGCAGAAATACTGCTCATTCATCCCGATCAGTCCTGCCAGGTCACGTATATAAATTTTCTCTTTGTAATTCTCCTGTATGTAAGTCAGTGTTGTCTTGATCGTCTCAATTCTGTGGTCATGATTCTTCTCCGTTACCTCAAACAGATTATTCGCAGACAGAACTGCCAGAATCCGAAGCAGCGCTGATTTGATAAACAACTGCCGGGTGATATCATCCGTAACCGCTTCGCCGTCATAATAATTATCATGGAAGGAATCTCCACCAAATACATTACGGATTTCTTCATAAGATTTTCTTACCGGTTCAAATGCCGGTTCATTCTTTCGCAGGCATCTTGGAAACTGGATACTGCCATTTTGTACAGGCTGGATCAGATTGGTCTGGATGTGATCCAAAGCATATGCGGAACTTAGCATATCCATATGAAAAACCACCGCATTTTCCACACAGCCACCGTTTTTTTCAACAGAAATACTGTGAAGTTCCCCGGGATTAATAAAATAAAAACATTCCTCTGAAATGTTGAAACGTTCCATATTTACTTCCAGACAGAACTCTCCACCCGAAAAATAAAGCAGTTCTACTTCTTCATGCCAGTGGTGTTTCACCATATTCCCTTTTATCCTTGTTCCTGTCTGATAGAACGCACAGGGAAAGTCCTGTGTACCATGGACGCGTATTTCCTTTAAAGTTGATGGTTGTTGATTCTGCATGAAGCTGCCTCCTGTTGTCATTGTTATTGTTATTATAAATCCGGCATCAAAAATCCGCAACTAAAAAGGACATCCGAAGATGCCTTTTTAATAGTAAGTATTTATACAATTTTGTGCCTGCTCAAAGAAACTGTCCTCTTCACATTGCCCAAGAACATATCCCTGAAACAGTTTTCCCATATCTGAGACAGCACCCATGGAATTTTCACATAACGGACGTGCATTCAATGTATATTCCCGGAGATATTTCCGTATCATATCTATTCCTTCCAGATCAATATCCTCATTTTCGATCACATCCACTCTGGCAGGATAACTTTTCATTATTTTTGCATATTCAGTACTGCCTTCATAACCGGCTGCATACTGAAGAAATCTGACAGCTGCATCTTTATTTTCTGAAGCATTGTTCAAAACATACTGCCAGGTTGCAATATTAGTGGCTTTTTTCTTATGAAGCACGGGAAGCGGTGCCATATGTATTTTATTTTTCCCATATACATCAGCATCAAGAAATGTACCCAGAGCACTCGTATACATAAAAACACATCCATATTTTCCCCTGATAAATTTCTCTTCCATCTGCTCATACTGATCTACAAACTGTGCAGGCGATGTATTTTTCTCATCCAGCATACTTTTCATATATCTGGCTGCATCTTTGGTTTTCGGATCAATCCAGTCGAAATAATCGCCACCCCAGAAATTCACAAATTGCGAAAGACTGTTATAAACATATGTATTTTCCCATGCATCTCCATAAGCGTACTGATCCGGATTTTTCAAACTCTTCTGCAGAATATCAAAATCACCGGTATTCTTTATCTCATCGAGTCCTGCCTGTTTCAGCAACTCCTGATTTACCCAGAACATCATAATATCCATCTGAAAAGGGACAGAATATATATGTCCATTCTCTTCACAAATGCTTTCCAGATACTTCTGCGGAAAGCTGTCTCTTACTTCTTCTGTCATAACGTTTTTTTCCAGTGGTTCCAGATATCCCTTATGCTTAAACTCAGAAATCATCTCATCATTCACGGAAATCAAATCAATATTTTTGTCCCCCGAAGCCAGGATCGTGGATATTTTTGCCTGCCGATTATCCGCATTGGACGGACATTTTTCCACAGTGATTTCCATATCAAGTTTTTTTTCTGTTTCCTCGATAAAATCCTGAAATCTTTTATTATCTGCATCAATATGCATGATTGTCAGCTTTTGTTTGTCTTCGTGAAACGACGATGAGGGGAGCTTAGATAAGCTCCCCGTATCTCCACATCCTGTAATAAGCAAACATACTGCAGTTATGAAAATTACAACACTTTTTTTCAAGCATTTCACCTCTGTTTTTTATCTTGGCCATCTGTCCTCTTTTGACATCAATGGTGCAAACGGTGCATGTGGGTGTGTCTGATACCAGTAAGCCACGCTTGCCACATCATCCTGACGTTCAAATAATCCTCTGTAACCTACTCCAATCTGCTGAATGGTCACACGCAGATCCTCATCAAAACAAATCGGATCCTGAATATGCCAGCGATAGAAACCTCTCATCGGCGGACAGTCATCATTATGATAGAAATTATGGATCAGCTCATCATGAGCAGAATAGTATGGGTAGCCCAGATATGGTGTATTATAATTTTGTTCCACAGTCTTTCCGTCCACCTGCTTTGCAAAACTCCAGGAGCCTCCAAAATAATCTTCTGTTCCGGTTCCGCAGATTGTGGGATATTCATCATCACCGTCAATATAGAATTTCATTTCACCTTCGCCCCACCAGTAACGTTCCAGTGTGGTAAGTGCAATATAAGTTCCTACATAATGACCTTTTCCTTTTACTCCGTCAAGGATTGTATAATCTTTCTGCTTCTCTGTCAGTCGCTCTCGCCTCCACTGTGCATGGAAATAAGTAATATCATCCGGAAGCTCATCATACAGACAGTAATCTACCTGATAGAAAAATGCCGGAATTTTATTTGCATGCTGATTTTCCAGAGTAATTTTTGCTTTTTTCTTAAACGGCATCGGGAAGTAACAGTTAAATCCTCTGCTTGGCACCACTGCCATTGGGACAGAATTTACAATACACTCTCTTCCAAAACCACAGCAAAAGAAATCTCCGAGAGGACTTTCCACAGATGGTGTTTCCTCATCATCCCAGTACATACGGATGACCAGATCTCTCAATACAAAACAATCTGCATCTGTTGTCTTGTTATCCACTGTAATCCAAATATGATTGATTTCTCCCGGACCTTCCATCTCTGCAAGAGTTACAGTTGCACCCGGCTCAATATCTCTCAGGCAGGGACTTCCTTTTCTGGACGGTCCCAGATGGCTCGCTGCCATTCCGCCTTTACCTTTTTCTCCGTGTGGATTCTCTGCATTGATTGCACGGCTTCTTCCATGTTTTGACAGAGCAATTCCACCAAGTCCACCTTTAAATGACTGATACATAATGTTTTCCTCCAATATTCTTAGCATTCAGATAATCAGGCTTTTACTCCTCCTGCCATTATACCATCCATGATCTGCTTTTCAAAGACTGCAACAAAAATAATGATAGGCAGAAGTATGATCCATCCCATTGCACTTACCAGATCCCACGGAACTCCATACATGTTGTCACGCAGTGGAAGCTGTACAATGGCAACGGAAAGAACCTGAATACCATTTGAATAAAACAACGGTGTGAAGAAGTTATTCAGGCAGGTAATAAAGTTGATAATACATACAGTTGCGATTGCAGGTTTCATAAGAGGCAATACGATTGTAAAAAGTCTCTGTGAAAAAGTTGCACCGTCAATCGCTGCTGCCTCTTCCAGTGAAATAGGGATTTCCCCCACAAAGTTTCTCAGAATCAGAACCGTAAATGGGATAACAGTACTGATATAAAGCAAAATCAGTCCGGGATATGTATCATATAATTTTACTTTCTGCATAAACTCATATAATGGTCTTGCTGTAACAACCTCAGGAATTAACATAGTTGCAATAATAAATGCAAAAGCAATATTGATTCCTTTTGTAGTGAAACGTGAGAATCCGTATGCAGCCATTGCACAGAGTACAGTACTGATAACCAGTGTAAGACCTACGATCAATACTGTATTTCCCACTTTTGATAAAAGTCCTACGTTCTCGATCAGAAACTTATAGCTTTCCAGTGTCGGATGATCCGGCAGATAATCAATCGGTGTTTTGAATAATTCTCCGGAAGGTGTAATAGAGGAAATAAAAATCCAATATACCGGAAACAGGATAATAAATGAGACAATTGCAAACAGTACCCATCTTCCACCTGCCATTACACCATGATATATGTTATATTTTCTTGAATCTTTTTTCATGGTATTTCCTCCTTTAGTTATCAATCTTGTTCATAACACGTATATTCAGCCAGCTGAATACTGCCATTACAACAAACAGTAACATTGCCAGTGCAGATGCATAACCGACATTCAGATTTGTAAACGCCTCTGTCGTGATTCTGTATGCGATCAGTGCCGTATCTTCTCCAGGACCACCTGAAGTCATAGAATATACAATATCAAAGGTTGTCAGTCTCCATAAAGTAAATGGAATAGATAAAGTCAGTACATTTTTCAGTATCAACGGTAATGTAATTCTGAAGAAACACTGGATTCCATTTGCACCGTCTACTTTTGCGGCTTCATAGATATCACCCGAAATAAACTGCAGACCGGATAATACAAGAATCGCAAAGAACGGAAGATCTTTCCACAGATCCACGGCAATTACAGCAGCTCTTGCAGATCCTGTATTGATCAGCCAGCTATTCTGGTATCCATGGACAAACAATCTGATAAAGTCATTGATCAGACCATAATCATTATTAAATGCCCATTTTGCAGCCATACCTACAACAACTGCCGGCATTGCCCAGGGAATCAGTACAATCGTACGAAGAAAACGACGTCCCTTAAATTTCATATTTAATATCAGAGCAAGACCTACACCTAATATTACATGGAATATCATTGATACTACTACAAAAATCACTGTAAAACGTATAGATGTAAGCACTTTGGGATCTGAAAAAATTTTCAGGTAATTCTGAATTCCACAGAATTCATTAATTCCGGACAGAATTTTAATATCAAAAAAACTATTTCTAACTGTCATTAAAATCGGATACAAAGTCGTAAATCCACGAATAATAACCACAGGTAACACCAACAGCCACGGAATCCATTTCATTGATTTTTTACTGATTGTCACAGGTACTCCCTCCTTCATATCTTTAAGCACAGGTATAAAGCAGATTTTTCTGCTTTATACCTTCATTTATTATGTCAGTTTTTATGTGTCAGTATTTCAAAAGACTTTAAACGAATACCGTTTTTACTGATATGTATCAACGACTTCCTGTGCTTTTTTACAGAACTCATCTACTGTGATCTCATCTTTCATGCAGGACTGGAAGATAGTTCCCATATCACTGATGAACTCCATTGTCTGTGCTACCAACGGACGTCCCTGTACGTTGCACTCTTCTGCATACTGGCTGTATATTTCTTTTGCAGGATCAGTATCCGGAACAACTTTTTCTGCAACATCCTTTCTTGCAGGATATCTGTCAAATGCTTTATAGGATGCTTCCATTCCACCTTCATCTGCCATATACTGCAGGAATTTAATGGCTGCATCTTTGTTTTTGGATGCACTGTTCAGCACATAGCTCCAGGAATCTGTAAAGATTGCTCGCTCTCCATTGCCGCTGAAATCAGGTACCATTGCCATGTGGATCTTGTCAGCTCCCAGCATATCTGCCTTTGCATAATCCGTACCTAAGCCCCACATAAACCAGCATCCGTATTTGCCATCATTGATTTTTGGATTCATCTGATCATATTTATCTGCGATCTGATCAACAGGTGTTTCTTTGTTGGCAACCAGATCATGAAGGAACTGAATTGCTTCTTTATTTTCTTCTTTTGTCCAGTCGAAGTAGTCACCGCCAAACATATTTACAAACTGTGCAATTTCATTAAATGCATATGTCTTTTCCCAGGAACCGCCGTATCCGAAACGTCCATCTTTTGAAACTGCTTCCATGTATTTCATGAAATCTTCTTTTGTATCAATGGATTCGATTCCCACCTCATCCATAATTTCCTGATTTACCCAAAATGCAAGATATCCTGTATATCCCGGAACTCCTACAATATTTCCATCCTTATCTGTGATCATATCCTGAATATAACCCTGCGCAAACTGATCAATGATATCATCTGTCATAACCGTGTCATTCAGACCTTCCAGCCATCCGGAATTCTTGAATGCAGCACTCATTTCATCGTTGATTTCGACAATGTCTACGGAAGAATCTCCTGTAGAAAGAATCGTTGTAATCTTCTGCTGACGTGTGTCTGTATCTGTCGGAGCTGCAATAACATTGATATTTAAACCTGTTGCCTCCTCTACATTTGCAAGCCAGTCATCAAAATCCGGGTCAGTAGTGTTAACGCTGTATAAAGTAAGATCATATTTCTCCTCTGCTGATACACTTACAACATTCCCCATCATTCCTGCCACCATTGTTGCAGCTAAAACTGCACTTAACACTTTTTTCCTCATATTCTCTCCTTTTCCGAACAGTTCTCTCGCATCAACTGTTCTGTGTTATTTGGTAATTAAAGAATAACAAAAACACTCTTTTTACTAAATACAATTTCTTTTGATTGATTTATATTATTTTTCGTTCTATTGTTTTTTTCATTCTGATTTTTTATAATACAGATAGCAGATGAACACTGTGTTGCATCTTTACAGAATTGCTGTATAATATGGCAATCTTCAAAAAGATACCTGATAAAATCAAACCTATTCATATAAGGAGTATTATGTGTAATGAAACTCAACTTGAAAAAAATAAATTATCATAAATGGATTCCTTCCAGATTTTCCTCATTTCAGGCAAAACTCCTGATTGCCTTTCTGGTTGCAACCCTGCTTCCTCTGACACTTGTTGCACTGGTCAGTTACCATGTTTCCTATAATCTTGCCAGAGACCGAATCACAAACTCTGCATTGATGTCTGATGAACAGCTTATTTTTCAGCTTAACAGCCGTCTGAACCAGACCGAAAACGTTGCTGACACCATCCAGTATCAGATGTACGCTTTTGAACACTCTTCCCCAGATCAGGTTAGCACCATGCAGGCATTAACATCCATGAGAAGCAATATTTCATTATATAAATCTACATTTGATTTCTTTCATATATATGTTTTTTTAAAACCGGAACAAACCGGAGCTGATGAGGGTATATATTTCTTTTCCACAGATAAACTTTTCAATTATGGAATCAGCGAATCTGAATTACATTCCATAGGTTCTTCTTCCCTGTGGCTGTTAAAGAAAAATACCACCTTACCCAGAGTTATATCTGCTTCCAAAAGAAGCGCAAATACACTGCTGTGTTTTCGTGCTCTTCAGGACAAATCCAGCAATGTTCTCGAATATGCTTATTGTATTGCACTTGACTGCGATGAATTTTCCCGGTATCTTCAGACTTCTGCTTCTGATACCGCAATTTCCAGTTACATTCTGACACCACAGGGACAAATTGCAGCTCACAGTGATTCTTCCCGTAATCAGACCTGGATTTCAGATTCAATAAAACAGATGTTTCTGGAAAATACCAATTCCTTCTTTAAAGACAATGACATCTACTATAACTGCCGCACTCTGGATAACGGTTGGCTGCATATTACGGAAATCCCGGAAAACTATATCAAAAGCAATACACAGGTACTGATCAAAACACTGTTGATCACTGTAATTATTTCTCTGCCGCTGACTATTTTTATTGTAATCTTTTTTTCCAGGAAACTGACAAGCAGAATTGCCGCACTGTCCTATGCCATGGAATCCTTTCATCTCGGACATGATCCGGAGCACCTTTCCATCATCACACTCCCGCATCCGGCTGATACTTCCAATTATGATGAAATAGACAATCTGGGGATTACTTTTGAAGATATGCAGCACACAATTGCCCAGAATCTGAAATCTATTGTCAGTCTCTCCATTAATGAAGAGCGCCTGAAATATCAGCTGTTACAGTCACAGATCAACCCACATTTCCTCTACAATATCCTTGGAACCATCCGAACCTGCCAGGCACTTGGCAAATTGGATATTGCAGATCAGATGCTGACAAATCTGACTGCCTTTTACCGACTGACACTGAGAAAATCAAAAGAACTGATACCGATCAAAGACGAGCTGGAAATTGCCCGCCTATATCTGGAAATGGAGAAACTCTGCCATAAAGACAATCTTAACTGGGAAATCAATGCTGAAGACGGAATAGAAAATTTCACGATCTGCAAATTTACATTACAGCCATTCCTGGAGAATTCTATCCTGCACGGTCTTTCAGCCGATACACCTGAAGTTTTTATTTCCATTCAGGTACTCTACGGTGATGATACCGTAGTGATATCCATTGAAGACAATGGAGCCGGAATGTCTCCGGAGACACTGGAACAGCTCCGATATGCCATAGACAACAAAGTCATAAATTACGAAAAACATTTTGGAATTTCAAATGTAAGCGCCCGCATTTCCAATCCTTTGTACGGTAACGGCTCTGTGCGTATTGACAGCCATCCCGGAAACGGTACCTATGTCACAATTGAATTTCAACAAATGGAGGATACAGATGAGGAAAATAATGATTGTAGATGACAATTATCTGTCAGCAGAAGGAATTGAAAAGAACATAGACTGGGAAGTTCTGAACGCAGAAATCGTACATATCTGCTACAACGGAACCTCTGCGATAGACGCTATGAAAAAAGAACCTGTAGATTTGATCATCTCAGATATTGAAATGCCGGATCTGGACGGAATTTCAATGAGCAGGCAAGCACTGGATATTAATCCAATGGTAAAAATCATACTGATCAGTGCCTATGATAAATTTGAATATGCAAGACGCGCTCTGCTTCTTGGTGCATTGGATTATATTGAAAAACCTCTGGATTACGCATATCTGATCCAGAAAGTAAAAAATGCTTTTGCCCTGATGGAACGTGAGCAGAAAAATCTGCAGTTGCTTAAACAGAGCAGGCCTTTGCTTATCGAAAAATTTTTCCGTGATATCACTCACCGTTCCAGGCAGGAGGCTTCCTATCGTCTCAAACCTTATCTGAACTACCTGAACCTTAAACTGGATTATGATTTTTATAACGTAGTGATTCTTGAACTGGAAAATGCACAGTCTCTCAGGGATTCCTATGGCATTGAGAAATTTCAGATGGAACTGCTGAATCTCCGTGATCTGATCACAGAACAAACCTCAGAATTAAATTATATTTATCCCCTGCAGGATATTGATGGTTATCTGTGTGTGATCGGACAAAGCGGCTGCCAGTCCGGAAATTTTCGCCAGCTTACCTATAAAATCATTTCTGTACTTGTAGATAACTGCAATTCACAGGGACTGGTTCTGAATGCCGGAATCGGTGCCATTGTACAGGATCTGTGGGATCTGAACCGTTCTTATGAAAGTGCAGTTCATGCACTGGATTATCGTTTCTTTTTCCCACACCAGAACGTATTTGACGGACGTGAGGCTCTTGGACATGACTTATCTGCCACTGATTTCTCCGATTCCAGAGAGGAGGAATTAATCCGCCTTCTGTGTAAAAAGGATGTTTCTGCAATTGACTCCTGGTTTCAGGATTTCTCCAGATGGCTTACTGAGAACTTCCGCACCAAAAGTTTCACATTTATCCAGATCTACTCTCTGCTTGGAAGGATTCTGAAGTTTTTCTATGAACTAAACCTGGATACCCATGATCTGGAAGCAAAGATCCTGTATGTATACAATCATCTGGAAGAATTTCATACCACAGAAGAACTATGTGGCTGGCTCAACGAACTCTGCCGCCTTCTCTGCCGGAAACTGGATTCTTCTCTGAATGATTATCACCAGAAATTATGCGAATCTGTAACTTCATATATTGACGAAAACTATGCCAGCAATACTCTGTGCCTGAACGATATCGCCAGCGAAGCCAATGTCAGCCCGGCTTATCTGAGTGCCCTCTTTAAAAAGAAACAGGGCGTGAGTATTAGTGACTATATCACTACTCAGCGAATCAACGCCGCCTGCCGTTATCTTACAGCCACAAACATGACTCTGAAGGAAATCAGTATGAAATGCGGTTACGCCAATCAATATTATTTCAGCACAAGCTTCAAGAAAAAAATGAATGTCACTCCATCTGCATACAGAGATACTCAGACGTCAAAATCTTAGCTTTTACTTGTGTTTCCCTATAACTCCCTGTATAATAAAAAACAATGTCTATTATCATGACATCTTTTTTATATGAGTGCGCAGTCAATTACCTTTTACCGCCACTACATCTGTTTTGCGGAAAACCTGTCAGTGGCAGTTGTGGTAAATGCCAATATACTGATTATAAGGAGATTTAAAATGGGGGTAACTGAAAAAACAGCAATTCTTGTTATCAGCTTCGGTACAAGTTATGAAGAAACACGAAAAAAAACAATTGAACAGATTGAATCTGACCTGCATCATGCATTTCCGGAATATCCGTTATACCGCGCATGGACAAGTCCCCGTATCCGCGCCAAACTCCAGAAGCGGGACGGGATCCACATTATGGATATTGATGAGGCAATGACCCAGCTGAAAGCGGACGGAATTCGAAATGTCGTTGTACAGCCAACCTATGTGATCACCGGATTTGAGAGTGATGCTATGAAAGAAAAAGTTCTTGCACATAAAAAGGATTTCGATTCTGTCATTATCTGTGATTCTCTGATGATTACAAAGCAGGACAAAGAAGAGGTCTGTCAGGCTATGGCACAGGAATATCACCCTGATTCTGATGAAATTCTCTTATTTATGGGACATGGAACAGAGCATGTTGCCAATGAACTTTATCCTGAGATGGACGAACTGTTTAAGCATTTCGGCTATTCCAATATGCATATGGGAACGGTTGAAGGGGATTTCTCCATTGAAAGCTTTCTGGATAAATTAAAAAATCTGCATCCGGCTCATGTTCATCTGGCACCTTTTATGATCGTCGCAGGTGATCATGCTACCAATGATATGTCCGGAGAGGACGATGATTCCTGGAAAAGTATTCTGGAAAAAGAGGGATATTCTGTCAAATGTACTCTGAAAGGTCTTGGCGAGATCCAGGCGGTCAGAGATATTTTTATCCGCCATACCAAAGCCGGACTGGACAGACTTTCAGAAATCCAGGCTTAAACGCAGCAGGAAATCAAGTGTACATTCAAGTCAAAAATTACTGTTCACAACAACACACTTCGCAGGATATTACCAGTGAACCAATGTCAAAAGGAGCATACCACATTAAGTTCTTATTAATGTGGCAGCTCCTTTTTGTCTTTCCGTTTTTTTGAATATGTATTTTTCCTGATTATTTAATGACTTCTTTTTTTCTTCTTTTTATTAGGATTATTCAGTACAGACCAGCAGAATGCCTGAACAAGAAGTATTCCGATAAACGCCCCTATACTGTCGATTCCCACATCCTTTACCGCCGGTGTACGAGCATCCACAAAAGACTGATGATACTCATCCAGCCCTGCAAATCCCACACAGACAATTCCCGCAAGAAGCATCAGCCAGATTCCTCTCACACCATAGACATATAAAGGAAAAGAAATAGCGATAGCCAGCAGAAAATACTCTGTCATATGTGCCGCTTTTCTCACATAGTAGTGAATTCCATCTGCCTTATAGGCAATCTCTTCACTGCTCAGATTCTCTGACAAAAGCTCGCTCTTCGTTTCTATGATCTCATAACTTATTTTATAGCTCAGATTACCTGAAATTTCACCCGGCTGGGCTGAAAATGAAAAGATGATATACATCATCAGCAGTGCCGGTAAAAAAGACAACGGTTTCAGCAATGTGATCAATATTTTCATTCTTTCTCGTTTTCCCCGTCTTCCTCTTCGTCTTCCAGATTCTTAACCATATTAGCCCTTTCAGCAATGCTCATTGATCTGTTCTGCCCGGATGCATCCTCTTTCTTCAGTTCTCCGCCTGCGGCAGCTTCCATTGCCGCATTCTTCGCTGCTTTTGCTTTCTTGATCTTCTCTTCTGAGAGCATATTTTTAATGCCGAAAAACAGCAGACCAGCACCAATAGCTGCAAATGCAATTCCGGCAAGCATAAATCCCATACTTGTTCCTTCTTCGCCTGTCACATATCCCTTACAGAGACTGTAACTTGTATACAACAGATACACTCCCGCCAGACTCCAGAGTATAAATCTTCCATTAGAGACTTTCTGTTCTTCTGTATCCGGCTCTTCTTCCCCGCTCTTTGCAATTTCCGGCGTATCTTCCTGCTGAATCGCTGCCGGGCTTTGTTCCAGCAGTTCTTCGTTTTCGTTTTTCTCCATAAAAACCTCCTCATATTTATAACTTTTATAACTGTTCAACACCTTAACAGATGAAACTATCTTATCATTTTTTCTTTCAAACGTAAAGTCTTATACCTTAACAGCGAGAAAGACTGCCGAATTGCTCCGACAGTCTCTCATTTTTTACAAGTTCTCCCTGTTCTGCCGCCGGATTTTTCTCCGTACAGCCTGCACAGCCAAGGCTGAAAACAAGTATCAGCAACAATATCATTTTGTTTTTTCCCAATATCCGGTTCCCCTCTCTTAAAATGGATTTTAATGGTTCTATAGCAATTCGCAGCCATCAAACAACAAATGGTTACAGATCGTTATAGTTTAACCGGATATCTCTCCATTTTATACATCCACTCAGAAACCTTTTTTTCTCATATAGACAGCAATATCATGATAAACCTGCTCCCTGTCGATCTCATTAAGAATTTCATGACGCATTCCCGGATACAGTTTCCCCTTTACATCTTTATAACCGGCCCGTCGCATAGCCCGCACTGTCTTTGCAAAATGGCGCACATTGATCAGACAGGGATCCTCAGCCCCGCTTACAAACAATACCGGCATATCTGGATTTGTACAGGAAAAATGCTCCACATCATAGGCACGCTTCATCAGTTCAAATAATGCCAGATACGCATCGTCCGTAAAAGTGAAACCACACAATTCGGATTCCTCATATTCTTTCGCCACATCAGGATCAGAACAGATCCAGGCTGTACACCTCTTATCCTTTCGGAATTTCATTGCCCCTGCACCAAATGACATTGTTTCGATAAGTTTACTTCTGTGTCTCGGTCCAAAGACTGCTTTCTCTGTCTTTGCAATGGCAACTCCCAGAGGCATGGCAGTATTGTAGCTTGGCGAACCACACACGATCAGCATATCTACACAGCTGTCATGTTCTGCCACAAATGCCCTCACTGCCAGCGAGCCCATACTGTGCCCCATCAGGATCAGCGGAAGTTCCGGATAGTATGCATGGATTTTCCTGTTCACTGTTCGGATATCCTGAAGCATCGCCTGTGCTCCCCCACCGTATGTAAAGCCGAGATCATCCTGATGTTTTACACTTTTTCCATGTCCTCTGTGATCATGGATCACCACCACATATCCAAGCTTTGCCAGATACTGCATAAACGGAATATATCTCTCTTTATGCTCACTCATTCCATGAACCAGCTGTACAACTGCACGATAGGGTTTCTTATCCGGTATCAGTGCCATGACCGAAATCTCAAGCCCGTCTGCTTCTGATTTAAAAGAACTCTCATACTTCATAGATCCACGCCTTCTTTCTGTATTTTCACATATTATTCTTTATTTTATCCGCTCCGATGTTACTGTTCACTCCGTTCTCAGTAACGTAGCCAAAATTCATTCCAGATTGCCTGCGGCAATGGAATTTTGGCTTGTATGTCTCGGGATTTTGGCATATTCATGCCAAAACACCTCGCGGGACAGTGGTGTGTGAACAGTAACCACTCTGATTACTATAATTTTGATTATAAGTAAGACAATTGCCATTGTCAACGCATTCTGATATAATCAATTATATCGTTACTGTTACTCTGTTCTCAGTAACATTACATCTGCATGAATGTTATTGCAGATACAAAACCGAAACTTTTTAACATAATACGTTTCAGAGCGGTTATGCTCTAAGGCAGGAGGAAATATGACAAAAGGTAATAAAAAAGGACATGCCGGGCTGATTATTTTCATTCTGATCCTGGTTCTCGTCATTGGCGGAGGTACAGGTTTCTATTTCTATCAGCGACAGCAGCCACGCAAGGCAGTTGAAAATTTTCTTGACAGTATGAAGAAAATGGACTTCAATACAATGGAATCCATGATCCAGAGCAGCGATCTCACAGCACTGGACAATGCAGATATCCGCGATGCCGCATACACGGATTTCTTCTCAGAAATTAACAAAAAGATGACCTATAAAATCACCAGAAACAGATTCGACATCCAGAATGGTACAGCTTCTGTCACAGCACATATCACTTACATTGACGGAACCAATATTTATAAAGCGACTATCACTGAATTTCTCCGTCAGATCGTTTCCAACGCTTATGCCGGAAACCAGCTTACAGAAGAGGAGACACAGGCAAAACTTGCTTCCATTCTGAATGAACAGGCAAAAAAAGTGGAAAAAGATGTATTCTCCGAAACAGATATCACCTATCCGGTGATCAAAACAGATTCCGGATGGAAAATTGTTTCTCTGGATGATGAGACAGTAAAAATCATGTCAGCAAACTTCAAGAGTGTTGAAGAGGAAATAAACAACTCCCTCAACAATATGGATAACGAAGATTCCTCAGGTTCTTCTTCCAATGCACCGGAGGCATCTGCAGATGATACGCTTAATCTCACAACAGAAAAATTTACGATCAAATATACCAAACATACGATCACCAAAGACTTTGCCGGAAATCCATGTATTATGGTTTATTACGATTACACCAATAATTCTTCCTCTGCATCCAGTGCAATGGTTGATGTCAGCCTAAAAGCTTACCAGCATGGAGAATCCTGCGAGGCAGCGATTCCCGAGAATAATGACGATGCCATCGATCATTTTACAGCTGAGATTCAGCCCGGACAGACCGTTAATGTATGCCAGGCATTTACACTGACAGATGAGAGTGATGTAACGGTTCAGGCACAGGAGGCATTTTCCTTCGATGAAGACGCAAATGCCAGACAGATACTTAAAGTAAAATAATCCGATTGTCAGACAGAGATCCTCAATTGAGGCAGGGAACTTATTTGATTCTGTTAAAATACGCACAGCGATTCAAAATTAATTTGGACCTGCTGTGCATATTTTTTGTCTTCCATGGAACAATATGAAATGTAATAGCTTTATGATTCCTGTCAGAGCTGTCTGCAGCCACAGGGAGACGAAAGGATGGTGACTTATGGGAAGTAAATGTTTAAGATATACGGCACTGACGATTTCCATCATCGGAGCTGTTAACTGGGGACTGATCGGTTTTTTCAATCTGAATCTGGTTGCTCTCCTTTTCGGAAGCATGAGCTGGATTTCCAGAATCATATATGGTCTGGTAGGAATTTGCGGTCTCTGTCTTCTGACCTTCTACGGTGATTCCGACACTATCTCAGAACAATCCTGAGTACAAGCCGACATCTGAAATTATAATTCTATACTATAATCCTTCCTAACGGACTGTGGCATATTTATCAAATAGATATGCCGCAGTTCTTTTATAGTAGTTCTTAAAAGAAAAAAGGACTTCAGAAAATCCGAAGTCCTAAGAGCGATAGACGGGGCTCGAACCCGCGGTCTCGACCTTGGCAAGGTCGCGCGTTACCAACTACGCCACTATCGCACAAGCGGGTGATGGGAATCGAACCCACGTATCCAGCTTGGAAGGCTGGTGTTCTACCATTGAACTACACCCGCAAATATTCAGTTGAAAGAGCGATAGACGGGGCTCGAACCCGCGGTCTCGACCTTGGCAAGGTCGCGCGTTACCAACTACGCCACTATCGCATAAGCGGGTGATGGGAATCGAACCCACGTATCCAGCTTGGAAGGCTGGTGTTCTACCATTGAACTACACCCGCACAGCTTGTTGTCTGTGTATCTCTGTCGCATCAACGAAGATTAGTATATATGATGAAACTGTATTTGTCAACACTAAATTTAAATTTTTTCTATTTTTTTAACAACATATACAAATTATCATCTGACAAACAATTCTGTCAGGCAGATAAAATCATCCGTTTCGCTGCTCAGCTCTATACCGAATAACTGCTACGCAGTTTATCAGAAGGAGCTTTCACTCCTCCTGATATAAGCAAATTTCCACCTGCTGCTTATTTGTAAAATAATTCCTGTTTACAGTGTTAACCAGAGATCAGTTCTCCCAATCCCATACATTCGTAGCTTCCACTGAACTTCTTGGTTTCTTGATCACAAGTTCAGGACTCTTCGCACTGACCTTGGTGTTTGCCGGAATAGATGCTGTAATAAAGGTATTACCTCCGATGATCGTATTCTCTCCGATCACAGTCTCACCGCCCAGCACAGAAGAGTTAGAATAAATTGTCACATTATCTCTGATTGTCGGATGTCTCTTCACATTGGCAAGCAGCTGTCCCTGACGGGTGGAAAGCGCACCAAGAGTCACACCCTGATATAATTTCACATTCCTTCCAATCTCTGTAGTCTCACCAATTACAACACCGGTTCCATGATCAATGAAGAAATATTCTCCAATCGTTGCGCCCGGGTTAATATCAATTCCTGTATAACCATGTGCATACTCAGACATTATTCTCGGAATAAACGGTACATTCTCAAGATAAAGGACATGTGCAAGTCTATATACATAAATTGCATAAAATCCAGGATAAGAGAAAATAATTTCCTCTTTACTCTTAGCAGCCGGGTCACCGTCAAAACCTGCCTGCAGGTCAGTCAGCAGCATACGCTGGATTTCCGGAACATTTGCAAAAAATCTCTCTGTGATCTGCTCTGCATGTTCTTTGGCCTTCTGTTCTTCTTCACCCTGATATAAAAATGCAATCTCAATCTGTTCCTGCAAGCAGTCATACAGATCATTCAGGCGATATGCCACATAATGCTCCGGAAACACGCTGGCACTGGAATCCACACTGAAATATCCGGGAAAAATAATAGACCTCATATCTTTAATGAAGTTAATGATCTCTTTCTTATTTGGAAGACGTTCTCTGTCCTTTCCCAGAAAGAGTTCTTCTTTACGGTAAGTATCTGTCAGCTTCTCCACAGCCTCCAGAATTATTTTCTTTTTATCTGTCATGATCGTCACCTATCTGCTTTCCTCGCAGTTGCTTATTATCCCCGGACAATAGCAATCCAGAGGGTACACAACCGCATTTTGTTATTATCTTATTACAGCAAAACCAATTCGTCAATAAAAAAAGAATTGACCTTTCCGTAGATTCCTTATATAATAAAAATCAGTTCCAGTTACACTTCAGAACTGTTTCTAATCTTAATATGGAGATGTACCCAAGAGGCTGAAGGGACCGCACTCGAAATGCGGCAGGCCGGGCAACCGGTGCGAGGGT
Organism: Blautia sp. ZXY-1-B12; assembly: GCF_056339915.1. Classification (NCBI taxonomy): domain Bacteria; kingdom Bacillati; phylum Bacillota; class Clostridia; order Lachnospirales; family Lachnospiraceae; genus Blautia; species Blautia sp. ZXY-1-B12. Next base: position 81,310 of record NZ_JBWJVP010000212.1, read on the forward strand.
TCAAATCCCTCCATCTCCGCTCTTTCTTTTTAAAATTCTTTATAATAAAAATGCACAATAAGCTTGACAATCGTTGCTTTTATATGTATAATTGCAACAGTAAAAGAAATTTTACAAGTTGGTTTTGATAGGGGATTGGTCAAATGGTATGATAGGGGTCTCCAAAACCTTTGGTGGGAGTTCGATTCTCTCATCCCCTGCTCTTAAAAACGCTCGAGAACCTTGTATTTACTGGATTTCGGGCGTTTTCGTTTTATCTCGGATGATCAAAAGTAATCATAGAAGTAATCAAAAAGATACTATATGAATCTATTATACTAATCCACATAGTATCTTTTTCAGGCAATCTACAATATTGTCAACAAATATTTCTTCTTAATCTTCTACTTTTCAATCTTCTCTTTTTTTCTGGGTCTTCTCCGCATTGCTGTATGCCATAGCATAAAAGATTTCCTGGGAATTGAGTTTGACATCATTCAGGCTTCTGTCTGCATAATTTCCTGTTTCTGTCAGTCTCTTTCCTTTTTCATCATCATTCATCATGGTCTCGAACATCCAGTCCAGACGTTCTTTTAATTTCTCATTAAGAACCGGAGCAGCCACCTCCACACGACGAACTGTATTTCTTGTCATAAAGTCAGCAGATGCAATATATATTTTTTCTCTTTCTTTTGTACCGAAACGGTAGATTCTGGAATGCTCCAGATAACGTCCTACAATACTTATAACCTTGATATTCTCTGTGTATCCTTTTATCTCCGGAATCAGACAACAGATACCTCTGACAACCATTTCTATCTTAACACCTGCCTGAGATGCTTCTACCAGTTTATTGATGATCACCTTATCTGTCAGGGAATTGATCTTGATTCCAATATAGCCTTCCTTTCCCTGTTTCACCTGGTCGATTTCTTCCTGTATCATATCCAGAACTCTGTTCTGCAGACATTTCGGTGCAACCAGAAGAAGATTGGATTTCTCAACAACTTCCCCTTTCAGAAGAGCTGCAAACACTTCTGCTGCTTCTTTTCCGATTTCCTGGTTTGCTGTGATCAGCGACAGGTCTGTGTAAAGTGCAGATGTTTTTTCATTATAATTACCTGTACCGATCTGTGTGATATAGGACACACCCTTATCTGTTTTTCTGGAGATCAGGCACAGCTTGGAATGTACTTTATATCCATTCAGTCCATAGATCACTCTGCAGCCTGCCTCTTCCAGTTTTCTGGAATATTCAATATTGCTTTCCTCATCAAATCTGGCTCTCAGCTCTACAAGTACAACAACTTCTTTTCCGTTTTCTGCTGCTTCCACCAGAGCATCTACAATCTGGCTCTTGTCCGCCAGACGATATAATGTCATCTTGATGGATACAACAGAATCATCCTTTGCAGCCTCATTCAGAAGATTAATAAAAGATCTGATATTTTCAAATGGATAGGATAACAGTACATCTTTCTTCATGATCTGTGGAATCAGGGCTCTCTTGCCATCCAGCTCCGGCGTCATTCTGGGAGTTCTTCTCTGATAGAAAAGTTTATCCTGGGCAGTATTTCTCAGATATCCCTGAAGTCCGAATACAAAAGACATATCAAGCGGAACTCTGGTCAAAAATACGTGTTCTTTATCCACATGAAGCTCCTTACAAAGCGAACTTATCATCTTTTTATTCAAGTCTCTGGATAACTCCATTCTCACAGGATTCATTCGTCTTCTCTGCTTGATCAGATTCTCCATTGCATCCCTGTAATCCAAATCCTCATCATAAATGGTTTCTGTATCAATATCTGCATTTCTGGTAATACGGAGCAGCGCTTTCTCCCTGATCTCATAATTCTTAAACATTTTTGGAAGAAAATGAAGGATCAGCTCCTCTGAAAGCATGAAAGTCCCTTTTCTTGTGGGAATATCGATCAAACGTCTGAATACAGTATTACTGCATGGGATAATGGCTGTTTTTGTTTTTCCACCCTTGCTCATCAGTGATGCCACTGCATAAATATTTTTATTTTTCAGGAATGGAAATGGCTGCTGTTTGCTCACAATATTTGCAGACAGATACGGTGCGATCTCCTGATCAAAATATGTTTCCAGAAGCTTGCCTTCCTCTGCAGATAATCTGTTAAAATTGATCAGACGCACTCCGTAAGGCTCCAGTTCTCCCATCAGCTGTTCATAGATAGCTGCCTTTTTCTGATCCAGATTTCTGGTGGCCTGAAGGATTGCAGTTACCTGTTCTTCACTGGTCATATTGGTTTTGTTCTCACGTATTACTTCAGATGCTTCCATCTGATCCATCAGAGTTCCGACTCTGACTCTGTAAAATTCATCCAGATTTGACTGATAAATAGCGGCAAATGTCAGTCTCTCTGCAAGCGGAACTCTTGGATTTCCCGCCTCATTTAAAACTCTCTCATTAAACTTCAGCCAGGACAGTTCTCTGTTCATCATATATACAGGTGCCGTAATTTCTTTTGTCTTTTTCTGTTGTTTTCTCATTCGGATAATTCCTCACTCTTTTTATTCGTGATATCAGTGGCAAAATTTATCAAACCTTTTGACTCTGACATCCCATAACATTTAGAATTATAAACTTTGAATATCAATTCCATGGAATGTCCATGTTATATTTACGTAAAATTTCCAGTCAAACAAATAAATTTATCTGTTTCTCAATAAAAAAGTGATTTCTGCTATTCTATAGCAGTCCTTTCGCTACCTGTATTTTCTGTACGCTTCCCAGACTTACTGCCATACAAAGAACAGATAATACGAGTTTCGCTTATAGCATAGATGATTATCCAATAAAAAACAAGACTGCCCAGATTATACTTCGGACAGTCTCGCTTTTTATTTACTCATTCACCGGATTCACATGAACCATGCAGTGTTTTACGTCTTTAAAATTTTTCTCTATAGTATGATGAACATTCTCTGCAACGTCATGTGCCTCATTCAGTGGAATCTCACCATCTGCTGAGATTTCAATATCCACATACATCTTAGAACCAAATAATCGTGTCTGGAGAAGGTCGATTCCTTTCACGCCTTTCACACCCATGATCACTTCTCTCATGCTCTCTTCTGTTGCCTCATCGCAGGAATGGTCAACCATCTTATCGATGGCATCTCTGAAAATATCTACAGATGCTTTCACGATCAGTACACAGATTGCAACACTGGCAATCGGATCCAGAATCGGGAAGCCAAGTCTCGCACCCAGGATACCGATAAATGCACCAACAGAGGACATTGCATCTGAACGGTGGTGCCATGCATCTGCCATCAGTGCACCGGAATTTATTTTCTTCGCAGCACTTCTGGTATACCAGAACATCCACTCCTTCACTACAATAGAAACAACTGCCGCAATCAGTGCCAATGTTCCGGGAATTGCAATGCTTGCTCCTGAAGTACTCTTAATAATGTTCTCAATTCCATTCATACCGATTCCGATACCGGTTGCCAGAAGTAACCCGGACAAAATAATGGAAGATACACATTCCATCCGCTCATGTCCATACTGATGCTCCTTATCGGATTTTTTGCTGGATAAATTCACACCGACTATTACTACGAAAGTACTTCCCACATCAGATGCTGAATGAATCGCATCTGAGATCATGGCACCTGAATGTGCCAGAATTCCGGCAAGTAATTTAAATAAGGAAAGTAACAGGTTTACTGCAATACTCACACCTGATACCTTCATTGCCACCTTATGTTCCCATGCAGGCTCTTCCTTCTTAGCTGTCGTGTTACTGTTTGTCTTGTCTGACATTGCTGTCATGTTTAATTTTTTTGTCTGTTCCATAAACCAGGACCTCCTAAATTTTCTTTTCAAATATATAAGCTTTTGTACTTTCCTATATTTGAGTTTACAGGTTCTTCTTATGTCACATACATTGCGCCACAGTCAGAAAACATATTTCCTTTCTGTGGCTTATCAAAGTGCGGTCTTACAGGGGTCTTTTTGTATTTCGGAACTGCACCTGTCTCAGAAAATCCTCCTAAAAAATCCCTCTAAAAGAAAATCTTTCCAAAACATACTTTTCAGAAAACAAAAAGACACACCTGCGGAACATACACTGTCCCACAGATATGTCTGAAAATTTTCATATCTGCTGCCGCTTCGCGCGGCCCGGCCCCACGCCCTCGAGCATCTCGGGCATCGCCTGCTCAGTTTGTACTGTTGATCTCGCATTCTGTTGAATGTAATGCAGTGCAAAGAGAATTAATGTTACATATATCAATTCACAAATAGCATGATGTGAATCAAACACAAGTCATATTATAATAGTTTTATAAGACTGTTTCTATTTGACTTTCACTGATAATACACTATAGTATATCGGTTAGTCAAGCCAAATGTTATTGAAAATTTTTATCATGATGAAACGATATTCTGCAGCCACACACCCTTCTTAACCAGCACAAACCCAATCACACACTTAATCAGATCCGCCAGCTGCACACATGCATAAATCACAAGCACATGAATACCTGTATAACGACTCAGCACAAATGCGATCGGCACACTGACGCACCAGATAAACACACTGTCAAACAGGAACGTAATAATCGTCTTTCCACCGGAACGTAGGGTAAAATAGGTTGCATGCAAAAACGCATTCTGCGGCATAAAGAATGCTGTGAGCATAATCAGATACTTCGCCAGCTCCCTCGCCTCATCATTAGTATTATAGAGCATTGGAAACAGCGGTGCCATAACAAACATCACCATTGCCACACAGGTACAGCACATCACTGAGAACGCGATCATCTTGTTATCTGTATCTCTCGCTTTCTTCATATCTCCCGCACCCAGAAGCTGTCCCACAATAATCGCAACAGAATCTCCCAGCGCAATAAACACAATATTAAACACATTGTTGATGGTATTGGAAATATTCAGCGAAGCAACCACATTCAGCCCTCGAATCGAATAACACTGAGTCAGCATCGCCATGGCAGAAGCCCATAAAGTCTCATTAAACAACAGCGGTGTACCCTTGACCAGAATCTTCTTTGTCAGATTCGCAGGAACCTTAAGCGTGCTGTACAGCCCCTTTGCAAATGCATTCTTCTCCGTATGCCTGTGTGTCCAGCCTATTACAATTGCCGCCTCCACATAACGTGACAGCACAGTTGCAATTGCCGCACCTCTCACACCCAGTCTAGGGAAGAAAAATACACCATAGATCAACAGATAATTAAACAACAGATTCACACAGATTGCCACAACCCCGGCTTTCATTGGCAGAACAGTCTCTCCGCACTCTCTCAGAGTACTGGAATAAATCTGCACCATCATAAACGGCGGCAATCCCAACAGCATAATATCCAGATACTGCTTTCCATACTTAAGCGTATCTGCAATCTGCTGCGCAGTACCCTCTCCCTGAAGATACATACTGATCAGATTCTCTCCAACAGTCAGAAACAGTAAAATTGTTCCAATCGTCAGAATCATAGCCATCCAGAACTTATATCTGAATGTCTGCCTCACACCCTCGTGATCCTTCTGTCCAAAATACTGCGCCGTGAAAATACCCGCTCCGGATACCCCTCCGAAAATGCACAGATTATAGACAAAAATCAACTGATTCACAATGGAAGCCCCCGACATCTGCTCCGTACCGATTCGTCCGATCATAATATTATCCAGCAGACTCACGAAATTCGTAATTCCATTCTGGATCATGATCGGAACAGCCACAGCCAGAACCATCATATAAAACTTCCTGTCACCGATAAACTTCTTACGAAACGATGACCTTTCTTTCGTCCTCTCCATAAAACTTTTCCTCATCCTTCTTCACAAAAACAGACTGTCCTGAGACAGCCCTCGCCTTAAGCGTTGTATCACCTACATTACTATAAAACCTCCAACATTTCAAGCCCATATCTGTAAAATTTATACTATCATTTTCTATTCCGTTTATGTTCCGTTTCTATCCATTCCATCTCCAATAACACACTTCCATACCTATCATTCACAGTCCCAGCCAGTTCACAGCGAAGAAAAATAAATGTTTTGAACCACATCTACAGGGGGTGTAGCAACTCTTAGTCTTTGGGAATTTGCGTTATGTCAGAAAAATTCACTGTCTGAGCGAAGCGAGTTTGAATTTTTCTGGCATGGTTTTAGCAAATTTCCAAAGGCTTAGAGTTCCTGCCCCCGCAGCCGTGGTTCAAAACATTTATTTTTCTTCGCGTCCCCTTTGAAACCATTAAAAAACTGCCGTTCCCCAATAATGAGGAAAACGACAGCTTTTCAAAAAGTATTTGCAAGCCTATTTAATAGCACCCTCAACCATACCATTCATAATCTGCTTCTGAGCAAGCAGGAATACGATGATCATCGGAATCATTGCCAGGAGTGCTGCAGTAAGGATCGAATCCCACTGCTTAACATAAGAACCAACAAACGCCTGTACAGCAACCGGAAGAGTCTTAACCTTACCATTCTGTCCTAACATCAGAGAAGGAAGAAGGTAATCATTCCAGATCCACATACCATTCAGAATAGTAACAGTAACAATAACCGGTTTCAGAAGTGGAAGGATAATGCGGAAGAAAGTTCCCTCAGGAGAACATCCGTCAATCGCTGCTGCTTCTTCCAGTTCATATGGAATACCTTTAATAAAACCAGTTAAGATAAATACTGTCATAGCACCACCGAATCCACAGTATGCAAATACAATACCAGGAATAGACTGAAGCATGTTGATTCCAAGGAATTTACCTACATCACGGAATGTAGAAACCAGAGGAAGCATAACTACCTGGAAAGGAATTGTCATGGATGCGATAAATGTCATGTAAATAGCTGTTGACCATTTTGTCTTGTTACGGCAGATAACCCACGCAGCCATACCACCGAATAAAGCAAGTAATACAAGGGAAACAACTGTAATGGTCGCAGATGTTCCGAATGCACTCCAGAAACTGAAGTTAGAGTTGTTGACAACGTTTGAAATATTTGTCTTAAACTGTGCAAAGCTTGCACCTGCAAAGCTTACAGGGTTTGCAACAATACCGTTTGCATTCTTAAATGTATTAATAAGTACCAGATAAAAAGGAGATAATATGTACGCTGCGATAACAATCGCAACAGCTGTAAGCACTACCTTTGGAGTTTTCTTCGTAACCATTACATTTCAACCTCCTTCTTATTGGAAATTCTAACCTGAATAATAGATACAGCAGCCAGGATAATGAAGAACAGAATAGCTTTCGCCTGACCAAGTGCATAATTGTTCTTGGAGATCGCTGTATTATAAATATTCAGAGCCAGCATCTGAGTACCGTTTGTCAGATAGTTTCCGAAGAAACTTGCAACAGAACCTGTACCATTTGTCAAAGCCATGTTAACATCGAACTGTTTGAATGCTGATGTTAAAGTAAGGAATGTACAGATTGTAATTGTAGCTGCGATCATCGGAATCTTGATCTTAAATAATGTTGTAACTGCATTTGCGCCATCGATCTGAGATGCTTCCAGTACATCTTTAGGTACCTGTGTCAGACCTGTTACATAGATCAGCATGATATAACCTGCATACTGCCAGATATAAACAACGATGATAGCCATCATAGCTGTGTTTGTCTTTGAC
>NZ_JBWJVP010000213.1:0-17812 GCF_056339915.1 Blautia sp. ZXY-1-B12
TTAAACACGTGGAACAATCAGAAACCTTGTCAGCTATTTTCTCCTGAACATTGCGTAATACTGGTAAGATCGTCCAGAACAGCGTCACTTCATCAGTCTGCTGGAACAAGAGACCGATCGATTGCGAGGAATTTATCGGACTTTCCGGTAAAAACATCACGCAGTTCTTTATCTCTTGCATCTTTAACAGCCTGAATTTCAGCATCAATGGGATACTGATTACGGATTTCTTCAGGGGTTGGTAATTTTTTGATAAAATCGAATGCCATAGTAATATCTCCTTTGTGTCTATTTGTCTTGCTTTTTTCGGAATTTATTATAAACCATTCCTATCTGAATGTCGATAGCCAAAATATTTTCGGATGACTTTCTGCGATCATATCAAGCGTTACTGTTCACTTCGTTCTCAGTAACGCAGCCAAAATTCATTCCAGATTGCCTGCGGCAATGGAATTTTGGCATATCCATGCCAAAACACCTCGCGGGATAGTGGAGTGTGAATAGTAACTATCAAGTCTTATTAATGGATGTGCATTATTTACGGGGATTGCTATAGTTGTTTTGCAGTATTTGTAAACTGTGCAGGATGCTGAGCGCCAGTTCGCTGCCAGGGATCCCGTACAGATATCCCCGGATTCCCAGAACAGGGATTGCAAACAGCACGAAACTGATCCGGATGCAGACGCTGATCACACTGTGCAGCAGGCAGATGCCGGATTTTCCAAGGCCGTTGAGTACGCTGGTGAGAGTGGTGTTCAGGTACAGAAAAGGACAGATATAGGACATGGTATGGATATAGATTCCGGCTGTCTGACTGTGAAACAGAAAATTTCCAAGAAATTCTCCAAGAAACAGAAAAAAAACCAAGCAGGATCCGCCTAGCAGCAGACAGTATCGGAAAATCCTGCCGATCACATATTGGATTCGCTTTTGATACCCCAGAGTCTGCAGCTGGGTAATGGAGGGAATCAGCATGGCAGCAGCCGAGTTTGTAAGCGTAGCGGGGAAAAGAATAAGCGGAAGTGCCATCCCTGTAAAGATTCCGTAAACACTCAGGGAATCTTTGGGAGTAAGTCCTGACATTTGCAGCCTTGCAGGTATAAGAATCACTTCAATACTTCCCAGAAGGGTGAGCAGTATTTTATTCATGGTAAGAGGAACGGAAATATGGAGCAATTTTCTGAGAACAGAAAGCGGTCTTCTGATATTCCGGATATTATAATGTGTTACCTTAAAATGCATACTGACTGCGAAAAGAGAAATAAAAGATGAGGCTATTTCCCCGATAAGATTTCCGCCGACTGCAATTGCCGGAGTGATGTTTCGCCCTTGCGATGCACAGATCAGATAAAGAATATAGCATCCGCCTGTGCGGAAAAGCTGTTCCAGAAGCTGGACTCCTGCGGGAAATCCGGCCTGTTTTCTTCCCAAATAATAGCTGCTGATACAGGTATGAAGTGTACTCAACGGAATACTCAGAGAAAGAATCCGTATCAGACCGGAAGTCTGTGACTCTTTCAGAATCTGTACTGCCCAGAAATCCGCATAGCTGTAAAGAAACCAGGAGAATACCAGGGAGAAAACAACAGAAAATACAGTTCCCACGACAAAATAATCTGAGATATGACGACTGGGATTTTTGGAAACTTTTTCTGCGGCAGTGAGGCGGGAGATTGCAGTCTGGATACCGGAAGCGCAGATGGACATGATCAGAATCTGCAGCGGAAGTATAAGCTGAAAGATACCAAGCCCATGTGCACCAATAGTGTGTGACAGGAATATTCTGTAAAAGAACCCCATAAGTCTGCTTAACAAACCGGCAAATGTAAGAAGTAAAGTTCCTTTGATAAAAAGTTTTTTTGACATAATGAAAAATCCAGACCTTTTCATGCGCAGCAGGTGCGAATATCCACTTGACTAAAAAACAGTAACCTGCCGAAACGCCTTTACAGCAATATATGAACAAAACAGCCTTGACAGAACGGTTTGTTTCTGGTAAAGTAATCATGAAATCCGAGGGAAACACTGGGAATTAAAAAACGAGGTGAGAAAATGAAACTCTCAACAAGAGCCCGTTATGGCTTGAAAGCATTGATAGATCTTGGTTTGCACAGTGCGAATGAAGCGATATCTTTACAGAGTATTGCGGAGAGACAGGATATTTCCACAAGCTACCTCGAACAGCTTATGGCCATGCTTAAGAAGGCCGGTCTTGTAAAGAGCAGCAGAGGGGCTTACGGCGGATACCAGCTTGGCAAGCCGGCAGATGAGATCTCGGTCGGTGAAGTCCTGCGTGTGCTGGAAGGCAGCCTGGAAGCAGCAGCCTGTCCCGGGATTGAGAATGACGGAACCTGCCATGGCAGTGATGTATGTGTGGCAAAGCTCGTCTGGAAGAGAATCAATGACAGTATTACAAGCGCTGTCGATACCCTGATGCTTGGTCAGCTGATCGAGGAAAGCAGAAGAGTACATGAAGAAAAAATGGAAAGTCAGGGCATGGAAGAAAATGTACCGGACATACTTAAATAAAACAGGAGGACAAGAAAATGGGAAAAATGATTTATCTGGACAATGCAGCAACAACTAAAACAGCACCGGAGGTTGTCCAGGCAATGCTGCCATATTTTTCAGAATATTATGGCAACCCGTCCAGTATTTATGATTTTGCAGGCAAGAGCAAAGAGGCAATCACCAAAGGAAGAGAGCAGATCGCAGAAGTTCTTGGAGCAAAGAAAGAAGAAATTTATTTCACAGCAGGTGGTTCCGAGTCTGATAACTGGGCTCTGAAGGCTACCTTTGAGGCATATAAAGCAAAAGGAAACCACATCATCACAACAAAGATCGAGCATCATGCAATTCTCCATACCTGTGAATATTTGGAGAAACGCGGCGCAAAGATCACATATGTAGATGTAGACGAGAACGGTATTGTAAAACTGGATGAACTTGAGAAAGCAATCACACCGGAAACAATCCTGATTTCTGTAATGTTTGCAAACAACGAGATTGGTTCTATCCAGCCGATCAAGGAAATCGGACGTATCGCAAAAGAGCATGGAGTGCTTTTCCACACAGATGCTGTTCAGGCATTCTGTCAGGTTCCGATCAATGTGGATGAATGCAATATTGATATGTTAAGCTCCAGCGGACATAAGATCAATGGACCAAAAGGAATCGGTTTCCTCTACATTCGTAAGGGTGTAAAAATCCGTTCCTTTGTACATGGCGGTGCACAGGAACGTAAACGTCGTGCAGGTACAGAGAATGTGCCGGGAATCGTTGGATACGGTGCAGCAGCAGCACGTGCAAATGCATCCATGAAAGAACGTACTGACAAAGAAATCGCTATCAGAGATCATCTGATCCACAGAATTGAGACAGAGATTCCTTATGTAAAAGTAAACGGTGACCGTATAAAACGTCTTCCGAATAACGTAAATGTCAGCTTCCAGTTTGTTGAGGGCGAATCTCTCCTGCTGATGCTGGATAATTATGGAATCTGTGCATCCAGCGGATCTGCCTGTACATCAGGTTCTCTTGATCCGTCCCATGTACTTCTTGCAATCGGACTTCCGCACGAGATTGCACATGGTTCTCTGCGTATGACACTCAGCGAAGAGACAACAATGGAAGATGTAGATTTCGTAGTGGACAGATTGAAAGAAATTGTAGCGCACTTAAGAAGCATGTCTCCATTATATGAAGATTTCATGAAAAAACAGAATAAATAACAAAACAGAAGATAATTGTTTGTATTTTTGTAGCTACAACAGAAATAATATTAAAAGAAAGTCAGGATAACAGGAGGAAACACAAATGGCTTACAGTGAAAAAGTAATGGATCATTTTCAGCATCCGCGTAATGTAGGAGAAATAGAGAACGCAAGTGGCGTAGGTACAGTGGGAAATGCAAAATGCGGTGATATCATGAGGATTTTTCTTGATATCGATGATGAAACACATATCATCAAAGACTGCAAATTCAAAACATTCGGATGTGGTGCGGCAGTTGCAACTAGCAGCATGGCAACAGAGATGGTAATGGGAAAAACCATCGAAGAAGCTATGGAAGTTACAAATAAGGCAGTTATGGAAGCCCTGGACGGACTTCCGCCTGTAAAGGTACACTGCTCCCTGCTTGCAGAGGAAGCAATCCATGCGGCTCTGTGGGATTATGCACAGAAGCATCATATTGAGATTAAAGGTCTTAAGAAACCAAAGTCTGATATTCACGAAGGCGAAGAAGCAGAGGAAGAAGAATATTGATTATAGCAAAAAATCTGAATCTGTTTGTAATCTGAAATCGTTATTTATAAAGAAGGGGCGGGTGATACTCATCATCTGCCCTGTGCTTTATATTATGGCATTATATGATACCAGGGACAAAAGATATTTTGTGAAGCAGTTCCCGCAATTTTTATTATATGATGCTGCTATAAATATTTTTCTGCAGGAGGTAGCAATGACAGGACTTACAAATGAACAGGTGCAGGAGAGGATTGCAGAAGGAAAAGTTAATGTCAACGAGAACCCGAATACCAGAACCTACAAGCAGATCATTTTGGAAAACACGCTTACATTTTTTAACTTTTTAAATATTGCATTGCTTGTTCTGGTGCTTTTTGTGAGATCTTATAAGAACTCCATGTTTATGGGAATCATTCTGATCAATACAGTGATAGGTATTATTCAGGAGATCAGAGCAAAGAAGACGATTGACAAACTTGCAATCCTTACAGAGAGTAAAACAGTAGTTTTGCGTGAGGGGAAGAAATGGAGTATTTCCACAGAGAAACTGGTTCTGGATGATCTGATCTTTCTGAAAACAGGAGATCAGGTTCCGGCTGACGTAAAGGTGCTGGAGGGAACTGTAGAAGTAAACGAGTCTCTACTCACCGGTGAGTCGGACAATCTGTCCAAAAGCCAGGGAGACGAACTTTTTTCAGGAAGCTTTGTGACATCAGGGGAAGCTTGCTGTCAGGTAATCCATGTTGGAAAAGATAATTATGCATCGCAGATCACAAGTGAAGCAAAGGAATTTAAACGTCACAATTCGGAACTTCGCAATTCTCTGAATGCGATTCTGAAGGTGATCAGTATCATTATCGTGCCTCTTGGTGCCATGTTGTTTTACAAGCAATATATGATCGTAGGAGATACACTGAAGGATTCTGTGGTAAATATGGTTGCCGCAGTACTTGGAATGATCCCGGAAGGCCTGGTACTTCTGACAAGTGTGGCACTGACATTGGGTTCTATGGTTCTTGCTACAAAGAAGACACTTGTGCAGGAGCTTTACTGTATTGAAACGCTGGCGAGAGTTGACACACTCTGTCTGGATAAGACCGGTACGATCACAGAAGGTACCATGAAGGTTGAAGATGTGCAGTTGTATGATACAGCACAGACAACTGTTGTACAACATACAGCAAAATTTGATCCGGAAACAGGGGAGCCTGTTCAGAATGTGTCAGCATTAAAACCGGAGGTTACGGTATCAGCAGAGAAGGAAAACGGACAGATACAGGAAACAGTAAATTCAGAAACGGTATCTCAGGAAGAAAGACAGAAGCTTCAGGAAATTGACCACATTATGGGAAATATGATGTCAGTTCTTCATGATCAGAATGCAACAGCAGATGCGCTGAGAAAGCGCTTTCCTTCAAGAAATGACCTGAAACTGATCCATGCCATTCCTTTCTCCTCAGACAGGAAATACAGTGGTGCTGTTTTTGAAGGAAGTGGAACTTATCTGATGGGAGCTGCACAGTTCCTTTTTCCGGAAGGAAATGAAGAACTTCTGGAACATTGCAGCAGTTACGCACAGGAGGGATACCGTATCCTTGTTCTGGCTCACAGTGAACAGGAGACAAAAGGAACGGAACGCCCGACAGGACTTGAACCGTTGGGACTGTTTCTCATCACTGACGTGATACGTGAGGAAGCACCGGATACTCTGGCTTTTTTTGACAGCCAGGGAGTTGACCTTAAAGTTATCTCAGGAGATGATCCTGTGACTGTCTCTGCGATTGCAAAGAAAGCAGGACTGAAAAATGCCAATCATTATATCGATGCAACAACAATCAAAACTTCGGAAGAAATGCAGCGTGCAGTTGCAGAGTGCAGTGTATTCGGGCGTGTAACACCACAGCAGAAGAAACAGATGGTACAGGCTCTTCAGTCACAGAAGCATACAGTTGCGATGACCGGTGACGGTGTAAATGACGTACTTGCACTCAAGGAAGCAGACTGCAGTATTGCCATGGCAGCAGGAAGCGATGCAGCTAAAAATATTGCAAATGTCGTTCTTCTTGATTCTAATTTCGGGGCAATGCCTCATATTGTAAATCAGGGCCGTCGTGTTGTAAACAATATCAGAAGTGCGGCATCCATGTTTCTGATCAAAACAATTTTTTCTGTTTTACTGTCATTGATCACAATTTTCTTTGGAGATGCATATCCCTTTGAACCAATCCAGATGTCACTGATCAGTGCCTGCGCAGTGGGAATTCCTACATTTCTTCTGACACAGGAAAATAATTACAATAAGATTGACCATACATTCCTGAGGCACGTATTTATGAATGCATTTCCTGCGGCAGTAACCATTACAGGATGTGTATTTACGATCATGCTGGTCTGTCAGGATGTATACCATTCCCAACGTCATGCTTAATACAGCCTGTGTTCTGGTTACGGGGTGGAACTATATGTCTGCACTGCGTACAGTTTATTCGCCGCTGAACACATACAGAAAAGTGATCATTTATGGAATGCAGTTTGCATTTTTTATAAGTGCGGTTGTATTGCAGGATTTGCTGACACTGGGTTCTCTGGAATTTGGAATGATCATTCTGGTATTTGTACTGATGACATTCTCTCCAATCCTGATCGAAACTATTACAGAATGGATCAGGAGGATTTATGAGAAGTCACTGGACAGAGAAGATGAAAATAAAGGATTTTTTGCAAGATTTTTGGAAAGAGTCCAGAAGTAAAAAACGAGGACAATCTGTAAAATATGCAGATTGTCCTCGTTTGCATTATGCGGTCTGCGTTATGCAGATTAATGGTTTATTTCTTTCTGCACAGCCAGAAGCATCCAAATGCAGGGATCATAACACCTTTAGCTTCCATCTCATGTCCTGAGATAAGATCAGTGTATATGCCGTCATCTTCGTTGATCCATGCAACCTTATCCTGATCGCTGAAGTTATAGATTCCGATGAATTTCTCCTCTGCATTTTCGCGTACGATTGCAAGGATAGAAGAATCCCAGGTATCGATTGTACGAAGATCAGCTGTTGTGTCAAAAACGCTGTGTGAACTTCTGATATGTTCCAGATGATCCAGTGCGTGGAAAAGTTTTCCCTGTACTGTATCTGCGATATTTCTGTTTGGAGCAAGTGACCAGTTGAATTCTCCTCTGTGAAGATAGCGGGAATCAACTGCCTTGTCAGGATCATCTTTATAAGAATAGTCGTTTACCTGACCAATCTCATCTCCGCTGTAGATTACAGGGATACCTGACTGGGAAAGCATAAATGCATGAAGTGTGATGTCATAGCGCACACTTCTGTCAACACCAGCTACATTTCCTTCAAAACCATATTTCTCAATGCCGCACAGAGATGCGGTAGTACCGCAAAGTCTTGCATCACCCAGACGCGGGTCATCATTGTAAAGTTCACCGCGGCCAAATGTATCCGGATATTTGCCTGTAAAGAAATCATTCAGGAATTTCTTATGAGAAACCTCATCGATTGAGAAATTCTTCAGGAAATCATAATCCAGTCCCCAGCCAATATCATCGTGGCAACGCAGATAATTCTGGAAGATGTACTCTTTTGGAAGAGATCCCAGAATATCCAGCTGTCTGCGGAGCAGAGATACATCTTTGGTTGCAACTGTGTGCCAGGTGCTTGCCATAGTAGTAACGTTATACAGGATATGGCATTCCGGCTTTTCAAGTGTACCGAAATATGGAACAACTTTTTCAGGAGCCATGACAACCTCTCCGAGAAGAAGGACTCCCGGGCACACGATCTCGCAGATCATACGCATCATACGTACGATTGTGTGAACCTGTGGCAGGTTGCGGCAGTTTGTTCCAAGCTGCTTCCAGATATAAGGAACTGCATCGAGACGTACGATGTCAACACCCTGGTTTGCCAGATATAACATATTGTAGACCATTTCATTAAACACAACAGGATTTCTGTAGTTTAAATCCCACTGGTATGGATAGAAAGTAGTCATGACATGCTTGTGAAGGTCATCCAGCCATGTAAAGTTGCCCGGTGCGGTAGTTGGGAATACCTGTGGACAGGTCTTCTCATAGAGAGCAGGAACATCGTAGGTATCAAAGAAGAAATAACGGTCCTGGTATTCTTTTTCACCTGCGCGAGCCCGTTTTGCCCACTCATGCTCTTCGGAAGTATGGTTCATAACGAAATCAAGGCAGATGTTGATGCCGCGTTCATGGCATTTGGAGGTAAGCTCTGAAAAGTCCTCCATAGTACCAAGCTCAGGCTGCACTGTGCGGAAGTCAGCTACTGCGTAACCACCGTCACTTTTTCCTTTCGGAGATGCGAGCAGGGGCATCAGATGAAGATAATTGACATTGCATTCTTCCACATAATCCAGATGTTCCTCCAGACCTTTTAAAGTATGTGCAAAATTGTTTACATACATCATCATGCCTACAAGATCATTGCGTTTATACCAGTCCGGATCAGCCTCACGCTTTTTATCAGATGCCTTTAATGCTGAATTTCTGCTGTTATAGAAAGCTTCCATATTAGAAGTAAGATCATGCAAATAGGTCATGACATCATCACGATCCTGATATAATTCGCAATATAACCATTTCAGCTCATCATAATGTTTCTGAAAACGTTCATTATATAAAGTAAGATCAACAGGAACGTCCAGTTTAACAGGTTCCACTTTGGAAGTCTCGACCTTAACAGGTTCTACTTTAGAAGTCTCGACCTTAACAGGTTCCACTTTGGAAGTCTCGACCTTAACAGGTTCTACTTTAGAAGTCTCGACCTTAACAGGTTCCACTTTGGAAGTCTCGACCTTAACAGGTTCTACTTTAGAAGTCTCGACCTTAACAGGTTCTACTTTAGAAGTCTCGACCTTAACAGGTTCTACTTTAGAAGTTTCAACTCTGACAGGCTCAGTTTTGGAAGTAGTCACTTGTAAAATTTCTGATTCCTGCTTTCTGACTGTTGATGAAGAACGTTTCTTCTGGAGTCTTTTTTTAGCCATAATATTCCTCCCTGGTTTATGAAAAATACAGTAACCGGGCAGTGTCGGGACATATAAAACATAAATATGGAGACACCGGACAGTTACGAATATATACAGAAAGCTGCAATTTCCATATCTGCTGTCAGTTTTTTATCATGATCAGCTATGATGCAGACCAGAGAAACAGTATTTGGAGCAGTTTGGAAATTGGGCTTCTGAAATCATATGTAATATTATATTATAGGAACTGCCATATAGGCAAGTACTGACACGTTTTACAGAGAAATAAATTCCGGTTTACGGTCTTTGAAGATTGTATAGTAACGAAAACCACAGGCTTCCAGTACACTGGCAGCTTTATCAAATGCACAGGCGATTTTATCCGGAGTATGCGCATCTGCTCCGATGGTGATGATCTCTCCGCCAAGTTCTCTATAGCGCCTTATTACGGCAGTACATGGATTGGGTTCTCCAAGACCATAATGATATCCGCCTGTATTAAGTTCGATGCCTTTTCCCATGGAAATCAGTTTCTTCAGAATCTCATCCAGAATATCTTTATACCGTCCGTAAGAATATTCCCGGTTCTTGTTAGGACCATAACGGACAACATAATCAATATGTCCGTAAACATCAAATCCGTCATATGCGGAAATGTTTTCAAGAATGGATTCAAAATATTCCATATAACATAAAAATTCCTTACGTCCTTCAAAAAATTCCGGGTAATAAGGATCATACCCATGGACAAGATGGGATGAACCGATAACGAAATCAAAAGGTGTCTGAGAGAGAAGTGAGTCAAAATATTCTCCCAGATGCATCTGCAGTCCCAGTTCAATTCCGAAACGTACCTGAATTTTATCCTTATACATATCTGAAAGTTCAGCTAGCTTTTCTTTGTAAGCCGGAATATTCAGAGAAAAATCCAGATTGTCCGGAGTAACAGGGTAATCCGGATCCAGATGCTCCGTAAAAGTAATTCCCTGTAGTCCCGTTTCAACAGCGCGATGGATCATAACTTCCATAGGCGTATCTGAGTCAGCAGAAAAAGAAGAGTGCATATGACAATCCCACAATATTTGTCTGTCCATAATTTCAGTCCTTTCTTCTGTAAAAACAGTACTGTTATATTTGCGTGTGATATATTATAAATGAATACTGTGTCCTCTTAAATGGATATATCTGCACCTGAAATATCACAATTACAGGCCCGGATCAGTGTATTCATAAAGCACTGTATACACAGTATAACATATAATTTACATTTTTTACTTAATTTTTATCTGTTTTTTGGAAAATGGTCTTGAATTTTTGTTTAGAATTATGTACAATACATTACAGGTTGATGATTCTTTAACAAACAAAGGATTACCATAATTAACCACTTAATTCATAGGAGGAATTTTATCATGGCAGTAAAAGTTGCAATTAATGGTTTTGGACGTATTGGACGTCTTGCATTCCGTCAGATGTTTGGAGCAGAAGGATTTGAAATCGTAGCAATCAACGATTTAACATCTCCTAAAATGCTTGCTCACTTATTAAAATATGATTCAACACAGGGAAAATATGCTCTTGCAGATACAGTAACAGCAGGAGAAGATTCCATCACAGTTGACGGAAAAGAAATCAAAATTTACGCAAAAGCTAACGCTGCTGAACTTCCATGGGGAGAAATCGGTGTAGACGTAGTTCTTGAGTGTACAGGATTCTATACATCCAAAGACAAAGCTCAGGCTCATATCGATGCAGGTGCTAAACACGTTATCATTTCCGCTCCGGCTGGAAACGATCTTAAGACAATCGTTTACAATGTAAACCATGAAACTCTTACAAAAGAAGATCACATCATCTCCGCAGCTTCCTGTACAACAAACTGCTTAGCTCCAATGGCTAAAGCATTAAATGATCTTGCTGCAATCAAATCCGGTATCATGTGCACAATCCACGCTTACACAGGCGATCAGATGACACTTGACGGACCACAGAGAAAAGGTGATTTAAGAAGATCTCGTGCAGCTGCAGTTAACATCGTTCCTAACAGCACAGGTGCTGCTAAAGCTATCGGTCTTGTTATTCCGGAACTGAACGGTAAACTTATCGGATCTGCTCAGCGTGTTCCTACCCCAACAGGTTCTACAACAATCTTAACAGCAGTTGTTGAAGGAAACGTAACAAAAGAACAGATCAACGCAGCTATGAAAGCAGCTTCTAATGAATCCTTCGGATACAACGAAGATGAAATCGTATCCAGCGATATCGTTGGTATGAGATTTGGTTCTCTGTTCGATGCTACTCAGACAATGGTTCTTCCACTTGAGAATGGCACAACAGAAGTACAGGTAGTTTCCTGGTATGACAACGAGAACTCCTACACAAGCCAGATGGTTCGTACAATCAAACACTTTGGTAAATTACTGAACGCTTAATTTTCAGTAAGTGTAAAGGAATAGACTCCAACGAAGGGTCCGGTCTGATTTGGACCGGACCCTTTTCGCGTGGTCTGGAATGACAGCAGGAAATCAATAAGTTACTGTTTACAGATATGCAGTAACTGTTAAAGAATATTATTAAGGAGGCACCACAAATGCTGAATAAAAAATCTGTTGATGATATCAATGTAAAAGGCAAAAAAGTTCTTGTAAGATGTGACTTCAATGTTCCTCTTCAGGATGGAAAGATCACAGATGAGAACCGTCTGGTTGCAGCTCTTCCTACAATCAAGAAGCTGATCGCTGACGGCGGAAAGGTTATTCTCTGCTCCCACCTTGGAAAACCGAAGGGAGAGCCGAAACCGGAATTATCTCTTGCACCGGTTGCAAAACGTCTTTCCGAATTATTAGGACAGGAAGTTAAGTTTGCAGCAGATCCTGAAGTAGTAGGACCTAACGCAAAAGCAGCAGTAGCTGAGATGAAAGACGGAGATGTTATCTTACTTGAGAACACACGTTATCGCGCAGAAGAAACAAAGAACGGAGACGAATTCAGCAAAGAACTTGCTTCTCTTTGTGATGTATTTGTTAATGATGCATTTGGTACAGCTCACAGAGCACACTGCTCTAATGTTGGTGTGACCAAATATGTTGATACAGCAGTTGTTGGTTACTTAATGCAGAAGGAAATCGATTTCCTTGGAAATGCAGTGAACAATCCTGAGAGACCGTTTGTTGCTATCCTTGGCGGAGCTAAGGTTTCCAGCAAGATTTCTGTAATCAATAACCTTCTTGATAAAGTAGATACTCTTATCATTGGTGGTGGTATGTCTTACACATTCTCCAAAGCTATGGGCGGACATATCGGTGTGTCTCTCTGTGAGGATGATTATCTTCAGTATGCATTGGACATGATGAAGAAAGCAGAAGACAAAGGTGTGAAACTTCTTCTTCCGGTAGATAACAGAATCGGTGATAACTTCTCTAATGACTGTAATATCCAGGTTGTTAAACGTGGTGAGATTCCGGACGGATGGGAAGGAATGGATATCGGACCGGAAACAGAGAAGCTTTTCGCTGACGCTGTAAAAGATGCTAAGACAGTTGTTTGGAACGGACCGATGGGCTGTTTCGAAATGCCAAACTTCGCTCATGGTACAGAAGCTGTTGCAAAAGCACTTGCTGAAACAGATGCCACAACTATTATCGGTGGTGGTGATTCTGCAGCTGCAGTTAACATCCTTGGTTATGGCGACAAGATGACACACATCTCCACAGGTGGCGGTGCATCTCTTGAATTCCTGGAAGGAAAAGAACTCCCGGGTGTTGCAGCAGCAAACGATAAATAAGAATATAATAACATCCCACAGGGATACTAAGGAGATAAATCATCATGGCAAGAAAGAAAATTATCGCTGGTAACTGGAAAATGAACATGACACCAAGCGAAGCCGTTAAATTAGTAGAAACATTAAAACCATTAGTAGTTAACGATGAAGTAGACGTAGTATTCTGCGTACCTGCAATCGATATCATCCCGGTTGTAGAAGCTGCTAAGGGAACAAACATCCAGGTTGGTGCTGAGAACATGTACTTTGAAGAGAAAGGTGCATACACAGGAGAAATCTCCCCTGCAATGCTCGTAGATGCCGGAGTTAAATATGTTGTTCTTGGACATTCCGAAAGAAGAGAATACTTCGGAGAAACAAACGAAGATGTTAACAAGAAAGTTCTCAAAGCTTTCGAACATGGAATTACACCTATCATGTGCTGTGGCGAAACTCTTACTCAGAGAGAACAGGGCGTGACAATGGATTTCATCCGTCAGCAGGTTAAAGTTGGATTCCAGGGTGTTACAGCAGATCAGGCTAAGACAGCAGTTATCGCTTACGAGCCAATCTGGGCAATCGGAACAGGTAAAACAGCTACAACTGAGCAGGCTCAGGAAGTATGCGCAGGTATTCGTGCATGCATCGCTGAAATCTATGATGAAGCAACAGCAGAAGCAATCCGTATCCAGTATGGCGGATCTGTAAATCCTGCAACAGCACCTGACTTATTCGTTCAGAACGATATCGATGGCGGCCTTGTAGGTGGCGCTTCTCTGAAAGCTGATTTCGGAAAGATCGTAAACTACAAATAAGAATAAAAAACTGATTATAAGCAGATAATCTTTGTGTCCAAACGAGAAATAATATAATGCCCCTGAATACAGGAAAATTGGTAATTTTACTGATTGGATTGTATTCAGGGGATTGTTATA
This sequence comes from Blautia sp. ZXY-1-B12, assembly GCF_056339915.1. NCBI lineage: Bacteria > Bacillati > Bacillota > Clostridia > Lachnospirales > Lachnospiraceae > Blautia > Blautia sp. ZXY-1-B12. The sequence continues at coordinate 13,957 of NZ_JBWJVP010000213.1, forward strand.
GTTGAAGCAGGTAAGTTACCTGCTTTAATTGCTGTTGCGAATATTTGTTTGGCTATGTCAGACACATAGTATCTTATGAAATTAATATGTATAAAGAAAAAGACAGCTCCATTACTGAAACTGTCTCTTTTATCTGGTGTAAAAATCTTCTGTAAGCTGTTTCTTTTGTACTTTGGGTAAATCTCTTTTGCACGAAAGGAATGCCTCGATACTTTTGTATTTTGACTATTTATCAGGTGTATTTAGTTCATGTATTTTATCTTTTGTATTTTGGAGTATTTCTGAGTTTTTATCCTTGGTGGTATAAATTTTTTTCTCTTTGGCAATTCGATGATTTTCTCTTTTGTATGTACAAACTATATCATATTTTTCTACATTCGTCTACAAGTTTCAACAGAAATCAGTCAAAAACATTTCGACAGAATCCCTGCTTTTTCGACATTCTGAGAGGAAATTGACAGATAAATAAAGATTGTCTGATTGCGGGAATCCATTTTCGCTGATATAATGTAAAAAATGTGTAATTATAGAAAGCAGGTTAATATTTTATGGAAGAAAAAGTAACAAAATGTAGTGTATCAAAGAAATGCGGAAGCTGCCAGTATCAGGGTGTTCCTTATAAAGAACAGCTTTCCGCCAAGCAGAAAAGGATGAAGAAGCTTCTTGGAAAGTTTGCAAATGTAAAACCAATCATTGGAATGGATGATCCCTTTTATTATAGAAATAAAGTTCATGCAGTATTTGACAGGGATAAAAAAGGTAATATTATCTGTGGAACCTACGAAGCGAAAACACATAAGGTTGTTCCGATAGAAGAGTGCATGATCGAGGATAAGATCAGTCAGGAAATCATCCGTACAATTCGGGATATGCTGAAATCTTTTAGAATCAAAACATATGATGAGGACACAGGATATGGACTTTTGCGCCATGTGCTGGTGAGAAGAGGGTTTTCCACAGATGAGATCATGGTGGTTCTTGTGATTGGTTCCCCGATCTTTCCTTCAAAAAATAATTTTGTGAAAGCTCTGAAAAAGAAATACCCACAGATTACAACAGTTGTGCTTAACGTCAATGATAAGAAGACCAGTATGGTACTGGGTGAGCGTGATATCGTCATTTATGGAAAAGGATATATCCGGGATACGCTCTGCGGATGTACATTCCGCATTTCTCCGCAGTCTTTTTATCAGGTAAATCCTGTACAGACAGAAATTCTGTATAAGACAGCAATTGAATATGCGGGGCTTGGACGAAAAGAAACAGTGATAGATGCATACTGTGGAATAGGAACAATCGGACTTGTAGCCGCAAAGCGGGCAAAGAATGTCATTGGTGTGGAATTAAATCCGGATGCAGTCCGCGATGCCAGAATCAATGCAAAGGAAAATAAGATTACAAATGCACGTTTCTATCAGGGAGATGCAGGAGAATTTATGGAAAACATGGCAGAAAACGGAGAACATGCAGATGTTGTGTTTATGGATCCGCCACGTACCGGCAGTGATAAAAAGTTTATGACTTCTGTTATCAAACTGAATCCATCAAGAATCGTATATATCTCCTGTGGACCGGAAACACTGGCAAGAGATCTGGAGTATTTGACAAAACATGGCTATGATGTGAGAAAAATACAGCCGGTAGATATGTTCAGTTTTACAGACCATTGTGAAAATATTTGTCTTTTGACGAAAAAATTTGAGAAACAGACGAAAAATCAAAACGAATACAAATACTAAAAGAATATAAATACCAAAAGAAAAGGAAGGTTTCATGGAAATAAGAAAAGCATCAGTGCAGGATCTTGGGCAGATCATGCAAGTTTATGATAAAGCCCGCAAATTTATGAGAGAAAATGGCAATGCAGAACAGTGGGGGGAAGATTACCCCTCAGCAGAACTGATAGAGCATGATATTGATAAAATGTATTTGTGCATGTCAGAAGGGCGGATTGCCTGTGTTTTCTATTATGCGGCGGAAGAAGATGAAGATTATAAAGAAATTAATGGAAAATGGCTGAATGAAGAACCCTATGGAGTAGTTCACAGGGTAGCGTCCACAGGAATAGTAAGAGGAGCCGCATCATTCTGTCTGGACTGGGCCTATGCTCAGACACAGAATCTCCGTATGGATACATACAACGATAACATCCCCATGCAGAAACTTCTGGAAAAATGCGGATTTCAGTACTGCGGTTCATTTGAACGTCTGGGAATGGATAAATGGATGGCATACCAGAAAATATAATAAACAAGTCCCTATCTGTTTCAACTGTAAGAGACAGATGGGGACTTTAAGGTTATTGATTGCTGTAGTTAGAGGTATCCATCAGAAGAACTCCGGTCTTTTACATATTCTCAACAATCTGGCGTGCTACATATACACCGCTTGCAGAAGCATGGGACAGGGAATGGGTTACACCGCTTCCGTCTCCAATGATATACAGGCCTTTGTATCTGCTTTCCAGATTTTCATCGATATCAACTTCCATATTATAGAACTTAACCTCCACGCCATAGAGAAGGGTGTCATCATTAGCTGTTCCGGGAGCAATCTTATCCAGAGCATAGATCATTTCCATGATTCCGTCAAGGATACGTTTCGGAAGAACAAGACTCAGATCGCCGGGAGTAGCTGCGAGAGTAGGCCGTACCATACCTTCTTCGATGCGTGCAACCGTACTCCTTCTTCCGCGCACCAGATCGCCGAAACGCTGTACGATCACACCGCCGCCCAGCATATTGGAAAGACGGGCAATGCTTTCGCCATATCCATTACTGTCTTTAAATGGCTCGGAGAAATGTTTGGCTACCAACAGTGCGAAGTTTGTATTTTCTGTCTGTTTGGACGGATCTTCATAGCTGTGGCCATTTGCTGTGACAATGCCGTTTGTATTTTCGTTTACAACGATGCCATAAGGATTCATACAGAAAGTCCTCACATTATCTTCGAATTTTTCTGTTCTGTAGACAATCTTACTCTCATACAGTTCGTCTGTCAGGTGTGAGAAGATAACAGCAGGAAGTTCTACACGTACACCCAGGTCTACCCGGTTTGATTTGGTTGGGATGTCAAGTTCTTTACAGATCTTTTCCATCCATTTGCTTCCGCTTCTGCCTACGGATACAATGCATTTGCTGCAGTCAGTGGTATCATTCTTTGTGATGATACGGTATCTGTCTTCAAGTACTTCCAGACGTTCTACAGGAGTGTTGAAATGAAAATCAACATGCTCTTTTAATTTTGCATATAAGTTCTCAAGAACCACATAGTTAATGTCTGTTCCCAGATGACGTACGGAAGCATCCAGAAGCTTTAATTTGTTCTGCATACAAAGTTTTTTGAATTTGGTTCCGGCTGTAGAATACATTTTTGTGTCCTGTCCGCCGTAGGCAACATTGATCTCATCTACGTAACGCATCAGGTCAAGAGCGTTTTTCTTTCCAATATGTTCATAAAGTGTTCCGCCGAAATCATTTGTGATATTGTATTTGCCGTCAGAGAAAGCACCGGCACCGCCAAAGCCGCTCATAATGGCACAGGTTTTACATTTGATACAGGTTTTTACTTTGTCACCATCAATTGGGCAATGTCTTTTACTGAGAGGATTTCCAGCCTCAAAAACAGCAATCTTTAAATCGTTATTTTGCTTCATCAGTTCATAGGCAGAGAAAATACCGCCAGGTCCTGCGCCGATGATCACTACATCATATTTCATATATACTACAATCCTTTCAGGTAAAAATATTTTCGTAAATCTGCAGCAAATCTCCTGAACGCACTATTTAACTGATAAATTGCGAAGCGGATGATATTATGCGCCTGAAGAGAATGCCATAGATAAGTCTGCGTTACT
>NZ_JBWJVP010000214.1:0-34549 GCF_056339915.1 Blautia sp. ZXY-1-B12
ACACATAAAAGACCTGCGGCGTTTCAGAAAACAAAAGCAGATACAGCGTCCAGTAAAGAGAGCCAAGGGCAAAAGCAGCCGTAAAAGCAGGTCAGCAGGAAATATGTCTGTTTTCGACCTTTTAGATACCGAATACCACTCATACAAAAGCCCAACAGGGTAACAGCGAATTGAAAAAGGTTACTGATCAGCTCCATCCCCATTGTCCTCCTTTTGTTTCTCCGTCTGCTCCTCTTTGTTCAGCTGATGGATGCGAAAACACAGAATAGTCACGCACGCGCCGAGAACAAAAGCCAACAGTCCGATCACTATATATCCCAATGCGGTGCTGCCGCCCAAAATTGTTGCCGCAGTTTCAAAGCCTGAAGAAGTACCGGGTTCGATCTGTCCGACAATACCGGGCATGGCAAAGGAAACCCCAACGATTACTGCAAAACATGCCGCTATACAGACAGCAGAGATAATCCGTCTGCGCCGCAGTCTCTGCTGTTGTTCTTTTTTTGCAATACGCCGTTTTACCTCCGCAATCCGTTCCTCATCTTTCAGCATTTGTAATACCCTCCCGTTTCAATAATCCGCGTAAACGCTCTTTCCCCCGGTACACCATATTTGTAATCTGCTTTACACTTTTCCCCATAACCTCAGCGGCCTGTTGATAGCTCATGCCCTCAAAATAGGTCAGATAAAGAGCCTCCCTATAATCTGGATTTAACTCGTCCATGCAGAGATGCAGGATCTGGTTTCGCTCTTTTGTGCGGACGACCTCCTCTACCAGCGTTTGTGCCTCCGCTTCTCTGGTCAGGTTGTCAAGACTGAAGATAATCCGCCGTCTGCTTTTGTGGCGTAATGCCATGTGACGCGCTGCTTTATAGAGGTAAGCCTTAAAACATCCATTCCGGATGCGGGGCTTTTTCATAAACAGCCAGGAAAAGGTTTCCATCATTAAATCCTCCGCTTCGTGGACATCATGCAGATAACCATCAATATATAAGGTCAGCGGGTCACCGTATTTTTTTATCAACAGTTCAAGTCCTGTCTCATCACCGCACAGATATTGCCCATAAAGTTCTTCATCAGTGACCATATCGTTCTTCCTTTCCAAGTATTACTCCTCTATTGTCAGATGAAAGCTCCAGGTTCGTGAATCATTTTTGTCTGCGAAGACATACAACATGTCAGGAGAAATCCCTGATAAAAAAATAACCAGAGCCTAAGCTCTGGTTAAATTCTCACTATTTTGTAGCAGCCAGTACGGGAATCGAACCCGTGTTTTCGCCGTGAGAGGGCGACGTCTTAACCCCTTGACCAACTGGCCATTTGTTTATCTGTCGTTTGCTCTTCGCTGTCGACTCGTTTAATATACACCATCTTTTTCTAAAATGCAAGTACTTTTTTAAAAAAATTTCAATTTTTTTATTTTTCTCGAATTTTTCGTTCAAAAAGCCCTGTATTTATGCGGTTTTTGCCACAAAAAAATTTTTATTTTTTTGTCCCAGAGAAGAAATGCCATGGCAGCTCCACCGCTTTCCATGGCATTTCCCAGTTATTTATTTCTGTTTCTGACTGTTTCTTATTCCTCTATATCCTCCGCAGGCTCTGCTGGAATGAATACGCGGGATTTCTTTTCTTCGTGTTTATGAAGTGCTGCTTTCTCAGTTGCCTCAATACAGAATTCCATCTGAGAGTTAATCTGGGCTTTGCCTCGTTTATCCGGCTTCACATAAGTTCCATCCGGCTGCAGGATATGAGCTTTTACATTATCCTTAAACTCCAGATCAAGTACATGCTCCAGCTCTTTCTTAATCTTCTCATCTTCCACAGGGAAAACAATCTCTACCCTGCGGTCAAGGTTACGCGGCATCCAATCCGCACTTCCCATATAGATTTCCGGGTTTCCGCCGTTTTCAAAATAGAAAATACGACTATGCTCCAGAAATTCCCCTACAATAGAACGGACATGAATATTCTCACTGATTCCCGGCACTCCTACTTTCAGACAGCAGATACCCCTTACCAGAAGCTCCACCTGAACTCCGCAGGAAGATGCATAATACAATCCAGCAATAATCTTCGGATCACAGAGAGAATTCATCTTTGCGCGGATTAACGCCGGAAGTCCTTTCTTCGCATTCTCTGCCTCACGTTCAATCAGGCTTAAGAACCTGTCCTTCATCCAGATTGGTGCTACGATCAGCTTATTCCAGCTTTTCGGTTCAGAATATCCAGAGAGCATGTTAAATACTGCTGTTGCATCTTCACCAAAACGTTCATCGCAGGTAAAGATACCGCAGTCTGTATAGAGTTTGGCAGTGGAATCATTGTAGTTTCCGGTTGCCAGATGCACATAACGGCGGATTCCTGTCTCTTCCCTGCGCACAACCAGTGTGATCTTGCTGTGTGTCTTAAGGCCTACCAGACCATAAATTACATGACATCCTGCCTTCTCCAGCTTCTTCGCCCATACAATATTATTTTCTTCATCAAAACGTGCTTTCAGCTCTACCAGCACGGAAACCTGTTTGCCGTTTTCTGCTGCCTGCGCAAGGGCAGCAATGATCGGTGAATTGCCGCTGACACGATACAGAGTCTGTTTAATAGCCAGAACATCCGGATCTTTTGCTGCCTGACGTACGAAATTTACAACAGGATCGAAGCTCATATAAGGATGATGCAGGAATACATCGCCCTCACGTATCACCTGGAAAATATCCTTCTCATTCTGAAATTCCGGTACAGGTGCCGGCTGATATCTCGGTGTCTTGTAAGCATCAAAGCCATCCGCACCATATACTTTCATAAGCATGGTAAGATCCAGAGGTCCGTTTATCTCAAAAATATCTGCCTCTTTGATATCAAATTCCGTTTTCAGAATCTTCAGCAGGCGTTCATCCATCTTATCCTCTACTTCCAGACGGATAACCTCACCCCACTGACGTTTCTTTAACTGGCGCTGGATCTCCACCAGCAGATCCTCTGCCTCATCTTCATCGATGGTAAGATCCGCATTACGCATAATACGGTAAGGATGGGCACATATCACATCATAACTCAGGAAAAGTTTGTCAATATTTCTTTCAATAATCTCTTCCAGCAGGATCACTGTGGTATCTCCATCCTTCTTTGACGGAATCTGCACCACCCTTGGAAGCACAGACGGAACCTGCACTGTAGCAAACAGAAGTTCTCCTGTTTTATCCTTTTTGCTGAGTTTATCACTCTTCTCCTTCTTAGAGATCAGAGCACCGATATTTAATGTCTTGTTTCTGATCAGCGGAAACGGTCTGGAAGAATCCATCGCCATCGGTGTAAGTACCGGATATACATTATCCTCAAAGTATCTGTCTACAAATACACTCTGTGCTTCTGTAAGATTCTCATGGGCTGCCACCAGGTGCATTCCGGCTTTCTCAAGCGCAGGGATCAGAGAACGGTTCAGTGTATTATACTGTACATGAACCAGTTCATGGGTACGGACACTGATTTCTTTTAACTGCTCCTTGGCTGTCATTCCTGCAATGTCTGTTTTATGATATCCTGCATGTACCTGATCCTTAAGAGACGCCACACGCACCATAAAGAATTCATCCAGATTGGATGCGGTAATGCTTAAGAACTTCAGTCTGTCAAACAAAGGAAGATTTTTATCTCTTGCTTCACTCAGAACACGCTCATCAAATTTGAGCCAGCTCAGCTCGCGATTCACGAAATATTCTTTCTTTTCAAATTTTTCAAAGTCCATAAGTTCATCCTCCTTTACGCTCTGCCCTTGCGTCTGAGAACCAGACGAATGCCAAATACTTCTTCAAAAAATGCCTCTTTATCTTTCAGCAGTCCCAGTTCCAGGGAAATGTCCTGTGCAGAATCCACGATCATCTGCAGTTCTCTGTCTTTGAGCACTGCTTTGATTCCTTTTACTTTCTGATAATGACTTCTGTCCATGGCATTTGCCAGGCGAAGGATTGCAGTCATCTTTGCCACCTTGATATAGCTCTCTCTGTCAATAGCGATTCCCATACTGTAAAGTTCATCATAATAAACAAACGCAGAATTATTGAATCTGACCGCACATGCGATCATCTGGCGTTCCATAAAGGACAGCCCAATGATATCTGTAGACATAATGATCTGATAGGAACACTCGGAAACCTTTTCCATACTGATATATTTGCCACAGTCATGAAGCAGTGCCGCGATCTGCAATAACAGACGTTCTCTTGCTCCCATACCATGAACCTTCTTCATACTGTCAAAGATATTCAGGCAAAGATTCATAGTTCCCTGGATATGGCTCTTACTGCTGGAATAGCGTTTCGCAATGTTCTTTGATGTAACCAGAATGTCATTCTCAAAATTGTGGACACTTTTGAGAAATTTTTTCTTCTCTGCAAAATCATAGGCAATTCCATCCAGCAGGGAAACACCTGGTGCCCAGAGAGACTCTGCATTGAAAATATCAATAAAATTTCTGCACACTACCATGGTCGGCACAACAAGGGATGCATATTCCGGATCAATCTCCATCTCCTGTGCCAGCAGGTCAACAGATTTTCCAACTGTATCCTCATAGCGTTTCATAAATTCTTCCCTTGTAATGATCCTGTCTTCCATTTCCTCCTGGAAGATCATATCTGTAATAAAATCTCCCATCAGGATCACATTCCTGATCTCCTTATCCTTCAGATACAGACGCTGAAAGCTCATCAGGTCATTTCGGATAAATTCCTCAACCAGCTTGTCATAATGAATGGTTGTTTTCTCCAGTTCCTGCAGACGCTGGCGGATTCTTAAACTTCCCATTTTAAGTCCCTGGGTAGTGACCAGAGCATCCTTGTCAAAGAGGGAAACCTGAAGGCTTCCGCCGCCCACATCCAGGATCGCGGTGCCTTTCTGGATCATCTTTTTGAATCCCTTTTCTATAGCAGCAATTGATTTGTACCCAAGGAAATGCTGTTCTGCACTGCTTAATATTTCAATTTTCATTCCTGTACGCTGATAGATCTGTTCAATGATCAGCAGCGGATTCACAAGTTCTCTGAATGCACTGGTGCCGCAGGCACGATACTCTTCCACCCCAAAGTCCTGCATCAGCCTCTTAAAGTCGTTCAGCACCTCACATAAAACATTCAGCATTTCTGAATCGATCTTTCCGTCAGAATAGACACCCTTTCCGATTTCCAGACTGTATCTGACATCATTCAGTTCACGAAAACCAATTCTTTTTGACATCTCAAAGATCTTCATGCTGACTTCATAAGATCCGATGTCAATGGCTGCAAATGTCATGACTGCCATATGCGTTCCCCCTTTACCATTCATCTATTTGCTTTTTTATTCCTTCTCCACACCCAGCAGATGGTCGATAAACTGCTGTGCAGTTCGTCCTGTAAGTCCTCCATGGGAAAGCTCCCACTTATTTGCTTCCAGAAGCAGCTCGTCCTCCGGCATGGTAATTCCGTTTCTCTCTGCGAGAGCTTTCACAATTGTCTGGAATTCTTTTTTGCTCGGTGCGCCATAGTAAATACGGACACCAAAACGATAAACCAGTGAAAGCTTCTCCTGCACTGTATCGGAGGAATGCAGATCGTCATCATCCATGATCTCCAGCTTATCACTGGATTTCTCTCTTACCAGATGTCTTCTGTTACTTGTTGCATAGATCAGGATATTGTCCGGCTTCTTCTCCAGACCCCCCTCGATCACTGCCTTCAGATATTTATATTCGATTTCAAATTCCTCGAATGACAGATCATCCATATAGATAATGAATTTATAGTTTCTGTTCTTGATCTGGGCGATCACATCATTCAGATCCTGAAACTGATGCTTATACACCTCGATAATACGAAGTCCCTCATCATAATAACGGTTCAGGATTCCCTTGATACTTGAGGATTTACCTGTACCCGCATCACCAAAAAGCAGACAGTTGTTTGCCTTTCTGCCTCTTACGAAAGCTTCTGTATTCTCGATCAGTTTCTGCTTCGGGATTTCATATCCGACCAGGTCTTCCAGTTTCACATGAGCGATCCTTGTGATCGGCTGGATCTCCACATTATCATTCTCATCATGGCCTACACGAAAAGCCTTATGTAATCCCAGCTTACCCACACCAAAATCCTTATAAAACTGTACCATATCCTTCATGAATTCCTCTGTGGACTCCGCTGCTGCCAGCGTTTTGCTCAGATCACAGATACGGTCTCTGATACGGGAATTAAACATCTTGCTGTTACTTCCGGTGTTGGTATAATCACCGAGAACCTTACAGCAGGAAATTCCAAATGCCTCATCCAGTACAGTCAGGTCAAAATCATACAGTTCTTTAAACACACCGAAATCATTCAGTGCCAGTTCATTAATACTTCCGTTGACAGCCCCTCTGATCTCACAGGCTGTACTGAATGCATTTTCATTATTTACCAGAAGAAATGTCAGATAACAGTGCCATAAATTTCCGGAAAATCCATAAGCGCCGGCAGTTTCCACCAGTCCGTTGGCACACTCAAAGAACAGCCCTTCCTTTTCTTTCAGATCAGGTGCTTTCTGTTCCCAGGCATTCATCAGTTCTGCCATTTTATCAAGGATTTCTCCATGTTCAAAGTTACGGTATAAGATGCATTCATTTAATCTAGCCATTTTTATTACTTCCTTCTTACCTTGTTGTTTTATCTTATTGTTCTGCTGTGAGTGGTATAATTATTTCGAAAACGATGTACCAGAGTGTGTTTGAAAAATGCTTTACGCAAAATATGCCGCAAAGTGGGACGTGCAGATTGTGGAAATGATTTTTCAAACACGCTCTGGCATTATGGAAATGATTTTTAATAATTTCCCAAAATTCTCATTCTGTCAGCTTCTGCCTCAATTCCTCTCAGGGCATTCTTCACTGCACTGTCCTTTAAATTTCCCTCGAAATCAACAAAAAAACGGTACTGCCAGTTCTTCCCTGTGATCGGGCGGGATTCAATCTTCGTCATATTCAGTCCATTATAAATAATGTGAGACAACATATTGTAAAGAGTTCCGCTCTCATGATGCAGTTCAAAGAAAATACTGATCTTATGTGCATCCTTCACATAGATCGGTTTCTTACTCACGATCACAAAACGTGTGGCATTCTGTCCGTTATAGCAGATATTCTCAGCCAGGATCTTCAGTCCGTAAAGCTCTCCTGCCTGTCTGCTGGCAATAGCTGCCTGCGTCTTGTCATTGTCTTCTTTTATCTTCTTGGCAGAACCGGCAGTATTTTCCATCTCTTTCTTCTTCCAGTCCGGATGAGATTCCAGATATTTTCCACACTGGGAAAGTGCCTGAGGATGAGAACATACCTGTCTGATATCCTCCAGTTCAGCATCCGGCAGTCCCAGAAGTACATGCTCCGGACGGATGATCTGTTCTCCTACAATGCTAAGCTCATACTCTGTAAGAAGATCATAAATATCAGCAACAATACCGGCAGTTGTATTCTCAATGGGAAGTACCGCATAGTCTGCTCTTCCCTCCACAACTGCTTCCATTGCATCGCGCCAGGTTTTTACATGAAAACTCTCAATATCGTCCTGGAAATATTCCCTCATTGCAGCATAGCTGTATGCACCTTCCACACCCTGAAAGACAACTCTTACATCTTTCAGCGGAAGTGCATCTACCATTTCCAGTTTCTCATCGTCCTCGATTCCATGCTCTGTGAGAAGCTGATACTGTCTCTTACGGCTGATCGCCATGATCTGCTGAAAAAGCTCCTGCGCACCAAGCTGATTAAATTCTCCATGCGCCTTACCTCTCAGGACCTCCAGCTTCTGTCTCTCTCTTTCCGGATCCAGAACCTTCTTTCCTGTACGTATCTTATATTCTGCAACATCCTCACACACCTTCATTCTCTGTTCAAAAAGACGTATGATATCGCTGTCGATCTTATCTATTTCATTTCTGCATTCCTGTAAATCTATCATTTATGTTATACCTTTTTACTTTCACAAATTCTCTACAATATCAGTCATCTCTCCGATAAAGGAAAGAGAACCAAAGGCAATGATCACATCCTGTTCCCCGGCAAGTGAAAAAGCCTCCTCCACTGCATCTTTAATCGTATCCATTGCCTGTACATTGGGATTGTATTCACTGACAGTCTTCGCCAGCTCTCCGGCAGGCAACGCCCTTATATTATCCGGAGTCTGGATCGTAAGTATCCGGTCTGCAAAGTGCGCAGTTTTCTGAATCACACTTCTGTAATCCTTATCTGCAAACACTCCCATAATATAGATGATCCGTTTTCCCTTAAAATAATGCTCTATTGAAGCTGCCATCATATCCGCAGCAGCAGGATTATGAGCCCCGTCTACCACAAACAGCGGTTTTTTACAGATAACTGTAAACCGTCCGTTCCAGTTTACTGTGCGAAGCCCTTCTTTTTTCTGCTCCGCAGCAGTGGGAAAGCCCAGCTCATCCAATACTTTTAAAGCATTCAGCGCAACTACTGCATTTTCCTTCTGATAAACACCAGCCAGCGGAATCTCATACTCTTCACCCCTGTACCGGATTGTCTGTCCAAGGCAGCTTTCCTTTAGCACCTCTGCCTCAGAAGCATCTGCTATGGTACATTTTGTACCATGTTCTCTGCTGATCCTCTCGATCACCTGCATTGCTTCCGGCTTCTGTCTGGCAGTCACCACTCTGCAGCCGTCTTTGATGATCCCGGCTTTCTTCTCTGCGATCTGTGCCAGAGTATTTCCAAGAAAAGACATATGATCCATACTGATCGATACCAGCACTGCCAGCAGCGTATTCTTAATAATATTTGTGGCGTCCAGATTTCCGCCCATTCCCACTTCCAGCAAAACGAGATCACAATTCTCTTTTTTAAAGAACAGAAATGCCACCGCAGTCTCTATTTCAAATGCAGTGGGATGGGGATAACCATCCTTTGTCATAGCAGCAATAACATCAGACACCTGTGTAATATAAGCAGCAAAGTCCTCTCTGCTGATCCTGCTTCCCGAAACTTCCATCCTGCCTCTGTAAGAATACAGGGTAGGCGAAACATATCTTCCAATGCGATATCTCGCACCTGATAAAGCAGAATACAAAAAAGCAATGACAGAACCCTTGCCATTGGTACCGGCTACATGCACATATTTCAGATCATCCTGTGGATTTCCAAGACGTTTCATCAGCTCACGCATATGCTCCAGTCCCAGGACACTGGGAATTTCCCGGGTGATTTTGTCTATGTACTCCCGGCTTTCCTGATAATTCATAATAAACTCCTCTTATTTCCATGAGATCCCCTCCACACGTTCCTTTTGCGCATAAGGCACCTCATTGCTATAGTGTAATAACGTGTTCTCATTATATCCTACGTGTATGTTTTTTTCAAGGCAGGCAATACTAGAATCATAGAAATTTATACAGGAGCGTTACCTATGAAAAAAGCTTTCATTCTCTGCGGTCTGACGGGCTGGTGCATGGAAATCCTCTGGACCGGACTGCATTCCATCCTTTCAGGAGAACTTACCATGACAGGAAAAACTTCCCTTTTAATGTTTCCCATTTACGGATGCGGTGCCATCATCCGCCCGCTCTCCGGTAAACTTTCTGCTGTCCCGCTTTTTGTCCGCGGCTGCATTTATACTGTCGGATTTTTCTTCGTGGAATTTATCAGCGGTGCTCTTTTGCGCTGTTTTCATATGTGTCCCTGGGACTACAGCAACACTCCTCTGAATTACCGGGGACTGATAAGACCGGACTACGCTCCCCTCTGGTTCGGAGCCGGACTTTTTTTTGAGAAAATACTTGGAAAACTCTCTTGAAAAAAGCACCTGATTATTATATGATGTTATGAAGGATTAAATAAAAATTCCTGAACCAGTAAAATATGGAGGTATGAAATGAGACACTTAATGAGTCCGCTGGATCTGTCTGTTGATGAGTTAAATACTCTTCTTGACCTGGCCAGCGATATTGAGAAACACCCTGATAAATACGCACATGTCTGCGATGATAAAAGACTGGCAACTTTATTCTATGAGCCAAGCACCCGTACCCGTCTCAGCTTTGAAGCTGCTATGATGAACCTTGGCGGTAAAGTTCTTGGTTTTTCATCAGCTGATTCCAGTTCCGCTTCAAAGGGTGAAAGTGTTGCCGATACAATCCGCGTTGTATCCTGTTACGCTGACATCTGTGCTATGCGCCACCCGAAAGAAGGTGCTCCGTTAGTAGCTTCTATGGCTTCTTCTATTCCTGTTATCAACGCCGGCGACGGTGGTCATCAACATCCTACCCAGACATTAACCGACTTACTTACCATCCGTTCCCTGAAAGGACGTCTGGACAATCTGACCATTGGTCTGTGCGGCGACCTGAAATTCGGACGTACAGTTCACTCCCTGATCGAAGCACTTGTACGTTACACAAATGTAAAATTCATTCTGATCTCACCGGAAGAGCTTCGCATCCCAAGCTATATCCGCGAGGATGTTCTGAAAAAGAACAATATCGAATTTCAGGAAGTAGAGAGACTGGAAGATGCCTTACCGGATCTTGATATCCTCTACATGACACGTGTACAGAAAGAACGTTTCTTCAACGAAGAAGACTATGTCCGCATGAAGGATTTCTACATTCTGGACAAACAGAAAATGGAACTTGCAAAAAAAGACATGTACATTCTTCATCCGCTTCCACGTGTAAATGAAATCTCAACAGAGGTGGATGCAGACCCGAGAGCAGCTTATTTCAAACAGGCACAGTACGGTGTATATGTACGTATGGCCCTGATTCTCACATTACTGGAGGTAAAATTACCATGTTAAATGTTGGAGCACTTCGCGAAGGTTATGTATTAGACCATATCAAAGCAGGCAAGGCCATGACTATCTATCATGATCTGAAGCTTGATAAACTTGACTGCACCGTTGCCATCATCAAGAACGCGCGCAGCAACAAAATGGGTAAGAAAGATATCATCAAGGTTGAATGCCCGGTTGAGAATCTTGATCTTGACATTCTCGGCTTTATCGATCATAACATTACTGTAAACGTAATCAAGGACGAGAAGATCGTTGCCAAAAAAGAACTGAAACTTCCGAATCAGGTTGTCAACGTGATCAAATGCAAGAATCCACGCTGCATCACTTCCATTGAACAGGGACTCGACCAGATCTTTGTTCTTGCAGATAAAGAGAAAGAAGTTTACAGATGTAAATACTGCGAAGAGAAATATACAGGTAAACGCAATAAATAATAAAACAAATATCAAAAAAACAGAACGGAAGAAATCCGTTCTGTTTTTTTGTACGCAATCAGACCGATAAGCCGGGTTATGTCATTGGGTAATCATCTGTCTAGGCCTTACGTTGCCATAAGGCTCAAGCGACCCACCTGAAAGCACGACGGGCAGCCGTATCGCTTTCTATTCGGTCTTGCTTCGAATGGAGTTTACATGTGCCCGGCCTGTTACCAGGACGGCGGTAGTCTCTTACACTGCCTTTCCACCCTTACCTCAGCAAGTGAGGCGGTTTATTTCTGTTGCACTGGTCTGGGAGTCACCTCCACCGGACGTTATCCGGCATCCTGCCCTGCGAAGCCCGGACTTTCCTCGTCTGAACCCTTTCGTCTGTTCAGCCGCGATTACCTGGCCTGGTTGCGCAAGTGCTATTCTAGCACGTTTTTTTGCACTTGTAAAGAAATTTCATTCATTACTGTTCACTCCGTTCTCAGTAACGTTGCCAAAATTCATTTCAAATTGCCTGCGGCAATGGAATTTTGGCTTGTATGTCTCGGGATTTTGGCATATTCATGCCAAAACACCTCGCGGGATAGTGGCGTGTGAACAGTAACTTTCATTCTAGTACATCGTTTTCGAAATAACTATACCACTCACTTGTCTGCGAATCCGATTGCACAGGTCTAAAAGCCTCAGCGTAGCCCGCTACGCCTGCGTTTTTATACCAGCACACTCGAATCCGCATCCTACGCGATTGGTATAGTTATTTACGAAACGCTGTACTAGTATTTTACACATTAAAGCAGCTTCCACCGATAAATTCTCTTAAAATCGAATTATTCGGTACTGCCTCGCTTGGCACCGGAACAAAATATTCAAAGAACTTCAGCAGCCTCTTCGCCTCTGTATACTCTGGTTCGTCCTTGGCAATCCCAAACAAAAGCGGTTCCGCATATACTTTCAGACATGCCAGTTCATAGATCAGCGCAGAATTAAACATTACATCTGCATCCTCCTGGAACGGAAAGATATTCTGTTCTTCACCTCTGCGCACAGACGGCCATCTTGCAATTGTCTCTTTTGCGGAAGTCCCTCTGGTGCGGGCATCTCTTACAATTCTGCGAATCAGACGGCCATCCGTAGTAGGAATCCTGTTATGTTCATCAATATTCAGCTGAGTCAGAGCGCTGAGATAAATCTTAAATTTGCTCTCCTTTGGCAGCGCATAGCTGAGCCTGTCATTCAATCCATGAATTCCCTCGATCACCAGAATATCGTCTTTATCCAGCTGCAGAAAATCACCTTTATATTCTCTGGTTCCTGTTTTGAAATTGAAAACCGGCATCTCTACCCTTTTTCCTTCCAAAAGCTCAAGCATATCTTTATTAAACTGCTCCACATCAATCGCTTCCAGACACTCAAAATTCTTTTCCCCAAACTCATCTACAGGAGTCAGGTGCCTGTCAATGAAATAATTATCCACTGCGATCGGATGCGGTTTCATTCCATGGGCAGCCAGCTGAATAGACAGCCTGTGTGAAAACGTAGTCTTTCCGGAAGAAGACGGACCTGCGATCATAACAAACTTCTTGTTTCCGGCTGCGGCAATCTCAGATGCGATTTCCGAAATCTTTGCCTCCTGCATAGCTTCCTGGATCAGCAAAATATCCTGGATACCGCCTCTGGTAACCTTTTCATTCAGATCACCAACTGTCGCAATATCCAGTTTATCTCCCCATTCCTGAGATTCCTTCTGCACACGAAAAATCTTCTCCCTCGGTTTAAATTCAGGTATCCGGTCCGGTTCATTCTGAGTCGGAAGCTGCAGTACGAAACCACCCTCATACAAAAACAGATCAAACGTCTTAATATATCCCGTATGGTTCGCCATAAAACCGTAGAAATAATCCTCAAAACTTCCAATACTGTAAAGATTCACCGCAGAGCTTCTGCGGTAATTAAACAGCTTCTCTTTGTCATACATATGATGCTTATGAAAAAGTGCAACTGCCTCACTAGTGCTTACGCTTCGCTTTACAATGGGAAGATTCTCGTCCACGATCCTGTGCATCTGCGCCTTTACCTTATCAATAAATTCCTGATCCAGCGCCATAGGTCCTTTCATTGTAAAATAATAGCCGCTGCCTACAGAATAATGGATCATTACACTGTCTATATTTTCCTGCCCTGCCACATCATAAATTGCTTTCAGAAGAATCAGACTTGCACTTCTGCAATAAGTTTTGTGTCCGATCGGATCTTTGGATGTCACAAATTCAATCTCACAGTCTGCCTTGAGATGCTTATGCAGTTCTCTCAGCCTGCCATTTACGATCACCAGCATTACAGGTGCATCCGTACTTCCTTCGTATTCCTTTACAATCTCACTGTAAGGAATCTTCTCAGGATATTGTTTTGTTATTCCCTGTATCGTAACGTTATACATTTTCTGTCCCATAAATCCTGCCTCCATTTCTGCTATACCGACAAGTAAATACAGTTATCAGCTCCGCCGCCAACAGGCAGATCAGCCAATTTTCATTTATAATTTCATTATTATATGGTAAGAACCCGTATCACAGAATCGTGTACGGGCTCTTTACCTCTGCACAGGAGATTTTCAGTTCCGGAAATGCCTGTGTCAGTTCTTTTTTCATTGCATCCATAAAAATATATTCTGTTCCATAGTGTCCGGCGTCGATCAGCGCCAGTCCCTGCGCAACCGTATCAATTCCTGTATGGTGGTCGATATCACCGGTCACATACACATCCGCACCGGCCTTAATGACATCCTTGATCATGCTCTTGCCTGATCCTGTACATACAGCAGCACATTTTACCATGCTGTCCAGATTCCCATAAACCTTTACATCATTTAACTTCAGAGACTCTTTGACAAGCTGTGCATACTCTCTCAGCGTCATTTCCCGGGGAAGTTTCCCAACTCTGCCAAAACCCTGTACTTCTCCCTCTCTCTCTTCAGTTACGGAAAGGACTGTGGTATCATGCATCTTCGTATAGTCTGCACTCAGATCTGCCATACCCAGCACATCATAATTGGTATGCATCGCATAATAAACAATTCCTTTCTGTATCAGCGTAAGGATCTTTCTTCCTGTAAAGCTGTGATTATTGATCTTCTTAATTCCGGAAAAGATCATGGGATGATGGGTAATGATCATATCTGCCCCATCCTCTATGGCCTCAGCCAGTGTTTCCTCTGTCAGATCCAGAGCCAGAAACACGTGGCTGATCTCATTTGTATCATCTCCTGCGAGAAGTCCTACGTTATCCCAGTCCTCTGCTGCATCTGACGGGTACTTCTTCTCCAGCCAGGAGGTCAGTTCATATGCCTTCATATTCCTCTAAAGCAGCAATAACTGCCTGCTTTTCCTCCTCTATCTCGCCCGCACGCTTCTCTGCATTGGGCGCATTCTTTAATCTGTCAAGAATCTCATTGCGGATGCGAAGCTCTCTTTCCAGATACTCCCGCAGAACAGGATGCTTTCTTTCCAGAAGCATTCCTCCAAACCACTCATCTAAAGTATAAGGAGTATCTTCTGAAATATGCATCTTTTCTCCATGAATTACCTTCATCATAGGATAAAACTTGCCATCCTCCAGAACCATCTCCTCCTCTGTGATCTGCCAGCCGATTTTTCTGACAAATCTGCGAAAATGGGGGATATCTGACTGAGGCTGCAGGATCATTTCCCGAAAGCTCTCCCTGACCTCTGCCCCGTCAGTAAGAATCCTCTCCATGAGAGGGCCGCCCATTCCTGCGATCACAAGAGTGTCGCCCTCTCCCGGTTTCAAAGCCTCAAGTCCGTCTGAAAGCCGGGTTTCTATGTATGCGTCCAGTCCATACTGAGAAATATGTTCCTGCGCTCTGGACAACGGGCCTTTTCTTACATCCATGGCAATCGCACCCGGAATCTTTCCATCCAGATAAAGCGAAACCGGCAGGTATCCATGATCGCATCCCACATCCACAAGTCTGTTTCCCCTGGTCACCAGGCCTGCTATTGCAGACAAACGTAATGAAAGCTGCATAACAGGCTCCTTAGTCCAGATAATCCTTCAGTTTACGGCTGCGGCTCGGATGACGAAGCTTGCGGAGCGCCTTTGCCTCAATCTGACGGATACGTTCTCTTGTTACATTAAATTCCTTACCAACTTCCTCCAGAGTTCTGGCACGTCCATCGTCCAGGCCAAAACGCAGGCGCAATACTTTCTGCTCTCTGTCTGTCAATGTGCTCAGAACCTCTACCAGCTGCTCTTTCAGCAAAGTAAATGCTGCTGCATCTGCAGGTACAGGTACATTGTCATCCTGAATAAAGTCTCCAAGGTGGCTGTCCTCTTCCTCACCGATAGGTGTCTCCAGAGATACAGGCTCCTGGGATATCTTAAGGATCTCACGTACACGCTCTACAGACATATCCATCTCTTTTGCAATTTCTTCCGGCGTAGGTTCACGTCCAAGCTCCTGCAGTAACTGACGGGAAACGCGGATCAGTTTGTTAATAGTCTCAACCATATGCACCGGAATACGGATGGTACGTGCCTGGTCTGCGATTGCTCTGGTGATCGCCTGACGGATCCACCATGTAGCATAGGTACTGAATTTATAACCCTTGCGGTAATCAAATTTCTCAACCGCTTTGATCAGACCTAAGTTACCTTCCTGGATCAGGTCAAGGAAAAGCATTCCACGTCCCACATATCTCTTTGCAATGCTGACAACAAGACGAAGGTTTGCTTCTGCCAGACGTTTCTTGGCAGCCTCATCCCCATTCTCCATTCTCTTTGCAAGTTCGATTTCCTCTTCTGCTGAAAGAAGCGGAACCTTACCAATTTCCTTCAGATACATACGTACCGGATCCTCGATGCTTACACCTTCAGGAACAGAAAGATCGATCTTGTCAAGCTCAATCTCTTCTTCATCCAGCTTATCAATGTCTGCATCGTCATCATCCAGGATCATATCATCTGCATTACTGTCTGTAATCCTAAGCACATCCACTCCACTGGCTTCCAGAAAGTCAAATACTTTCTCCATCTGTTCAACTCCCAGTGGCTGATCCTTAAAGAAGTCATTGATTTCCTGGTATTCCAGTACATTCTTTTTCTTCTTGGCAAGCTCCAGAAGTTCTACCAGTTTTTCACTGAATTTACCCATATTCATTTCCATATGTGCTCTATACCTCCATATAGTGTTTATATTTTATCCTTATTCGAAAGAAATATGCAGCTGCTGCCGCTTTCTTCCAAGCTCTTCCAGTTCTTTCTTTGCTTTTACAAGTTCCTGCAGTCCCTGTATATCTGTGGGATCCCAGGTTCTGTTTCTCTCTTTCAGACTCTCATCCTTAATCCTGATCACAGCATCCGAGAAAGCCCGGTTCTGTTCCTCCGGAGTCTCCAGATGGATCGTTGCATTAAAAAGGGATGAAACCTCTCTCTGCTCTTCACTGTCAATGAAAGCATTCATCAGCCTTGCAGGATTCACATCGCCATCCCTGTGCTGCTGGTAAAGCATCTCTGCCACCTGCCTGTACAGAGGAACCACGAAATCTGAAGGCTGGATATATTTTTCCACTGTGTCAAATATGCCCGGATAAGTTACCAGCCAGGTAAGCATCAGCTTCTGTGCTTTCTCTGCTGCACTCTCCTTCTTCTTTTGCTGACCTGCTCCCACAGGTTTAGGCTGAATCCTCTGCTCTGCCGGAGTTCCCTTCATTGCAAGAGCTCCGACTCTCTTTTTCAGATTCTCCACACTGATCCCACTGCTTCTGTAATCCTTTACGATTGCTTCTATATAAAGATTTCTCTCCAGTTCATCGGAAAGCTCCAGAAGCATCTGCGCACACCGCTCAAAGAAACGGTTCTGTCCCTGGGGTTCCTCCATTGGAAATTCCCGCTCTGCCATATGTACGCGGAACATAAAGCTGTCCATAGCCTGCTCCAGACGTTTCTCAAACTCTTCTGCTCCAAGTGCCTTGATAAATTCATCCGGATCTTTATGCGGCTTAAGATTTACCACCCTCGAAGAAACACCTGCTTCCCTCAGGATCGGAATGGCACGAAGGGCAGCCCTCACGCCTGCATCATCACTGTCATACAGAAGCAATACCTCCTGAGTGTAACGCTTCAGCAGACTTGCATGTCCGGAAGTAAGTGCCGTTCCCAGCGATGCCACCGCATTGGTAAACCCTGCCTGATGCATGGATATCACATCCATATATCCTTCACACAGGATCAGATAATTTTTTCTCGTGGTTCTTGCAACATTCAGCCCGTACAAATTCCGGCTTTTATCAAAGATCGTAGTCTCCGGCGAGTTCAGGTACTTCGGCTTTCCGTCACCCATCACTCTGCCTCCAAATCCGATCACGCGGTTATTCACATCCATGATCGGGAAAATAACCCTGTTCCAGAACTTATCATACATTCCCCTGCGTTCATCCACATTGAACAGGCCGGAATCCCGCAGCAGTTCGTCACTGTAATTCTTTGACTTCAGATATTTGTACAAATCGTCACTGTACTTATCCGAATATCCCAGGCCAAACTTCCTGATCGTCTCCTCACTGAGTCCTCTGCCTGTCAGATATTCATGTGCCTGTCTGCCACTCTCACGACGCAGCTGATAATAGAAATATCCTGCTGCAAGCTTATTGATCTCCAGAAGGGCAGCCCGACGTTCTGCTTTCTTCTTTGCTTCTCCGGAATATTCAATCTTCGGAAGCTGCACCCCTGCCCTGTCTGCCAGATGCTTCAGTGCCTCCCCAAAGGTATAATTCTCATATTCCATCACAAAATTAAATACATTCCCGCCTGCTCCGCATCCGAAGCAGTAATACATCTGCTTCGCCGGTGTTACCGAAAAAGAGGGAGTTTTCTCATTATGAAACGGACAAAGTCCAAAATAGGTACTTCCTCTTTTGTTCAGCTTCACATACTGGGATACAACATCTACAATATCATTCTTCATCCTGACTTCTTCAATGATATCGTCTGAATAACGCATGCTTCGTCCTCCTTCTTGATCGATTAATAGACTTCCCATGCTTTTGGTATGTAAATCTCCCGGAATTTCCTTATAGAATACTGGTCTGTCATTCCTGAGAGATAGTCACATACTGCCTGTTCCTTCTTCTCTCCACGCACGATCAGCTCCCTGTATTCTTTTGACATTGCTTCCGGGTGTTCGACATAATATTCATATAACTCCGTCAGCATCTTCACTACCTTTTCCTCTTCCTTATGGGCTGCCGGATTCTCATATACATTCTGAAACATGAGAGCCCGCAGATCCATCATTGCCTCGTAGATCTCTGCTGACATCTTTATGGTATCCTGCTCAAGACTGTTCTCTATCACATCATGAACAAATGTATTGAGCCGCTCTCTGGTTGTATAACCGAGCAGCATCCGAAGCGTGACCGGAATATCATCCTCAGAAATAATCCCCGCCCGCTGTGCATCATCCATATCATGATGAATATAGGCGATCTTGTCCGAAAGTCTTACTACCTTTCCTTCGAGAGTAGACGGATTCCCACTGGTTCTGTGATTCAGGATACCATCCCGGACCTCCCATGTGAGATTCAACCCTTCGCCGTTCTTCTCCAGTACCTGTGCAACCCTGACGCTCTGTTTATAGTGGGCAAAGCCATCCGGATTCACTGCATCAAGAGCCCTCTCACCTGCATGTCCAAAGGGCGTATGTCCCAGGTCATGTCCAAGTGCGATCGCTTCTACAAGATCTTCATTCAGTCTCAGTGCCTTCGCTATTGTTCTGGCAATCTGTGATACCTCAAGAGTATGTGTCAGTCTGGTCCTGTAATGATCACCCTGGGGTGCCACAAAAACCTGTGTCTTATCCTTCATCCTGCGAAAAGCTTTACTATGAAGGATCCTGTCCCTGTCTCTCTGATAGACAGTCCGTACATCGCATTCTTCCTCCTGCCGCTCTCTGCCTCTGGAACAAAGACTCAAAGCAGCATAAGGACTGAGCATCTTTTGTTCACGCTGTTCCATGCTTTCTCTGATATTCATAAGCGATACCTCCACAAGCTGACAAAATACCTCTTATTAATTATATTCTACATAAAATTTCAAATTCCTCTTTTTTTCAAAAAAAAATTGAAATTTTTTTATATTTTTTTCAAAAAGGTGTTGACATTAGCTTTTACATTTGATATAGTATCACTTGTCGCGAGGGAGAGCAAAAGAATCCCAAAGAAATGCGATATGCGGAAGTGTCGGAACTGGCAGACGAGCAAGACTAAGGATCTTGTGAGCATTGCGCTCGTGTGGGTTCAAGTCCCATCTTCCGCATTTAAAGAATGAGGAACTATGAGAAGTCATGGTGCCTTATTTTTTTATTCTTTTTTCTACAATAATTCTTTTCTCAGGTAACCATTTTCCGGTCCCCTGCATAATTTATCAGGAAAGCATTATCTACAGGAGCTTGTATGGCTTTTTATCATATGCAGATGCAGCAGGAAAATATAGATACAGGACAATATCAGGTTACCGTATCAGACCGGCTGAACAATCGTCCCATAGAAAACGCACGCGTCAGAATCTCCTACACAGGAGCACCCGACAGTACCATTGAAGAAGTGACAACAGATTCCTCCGGACGCACTCCTGTCATTGAACTTAAGACTCCACCTCTGGAATACAGTATGGAACCGGTTGAACAACAGCCCTACTCAGAATATACCATTCAGATTGAAGCAGAAGGATTTGAACCAAAAGAAATCGCAGGAAGCCAGGTATTAGCAGATACTTTATCCAGACAGCCAACAACGCTGAATGTCATGGAATCCGGCGAAACTTTCCAGAGAATTGTAATTCCTCCGCATACGTTGTTCTATGAATATCCTCCCAAAATCGAAGAAGCCGAGATAAAACCAATAAACGAAAACGGCGAAATCGTATTAAGCAAGGTCGTTGTCCCTGAATATATAGTGGTACACGATGGGCCTGTCAACGATTCCGCTGCAGGCAATTATTATGTACGCTACAAAGATTACATCAAAAATGTAGCCAGCAGCGAAATCTATGCCACCTGGCCCGACGACACCATCCGGGCAAATATTCTGGCTATCATGTCTTTTACTCTGAACAGGGTTTATACGGAATGGTACCGGAACAAAGGTTATGACTTTACGATCACTTCCTCCACTGCCTATGATCACAAATGGATCTATGGCAGGAATATCTTTGCCAGCATTGACCGCATTGTAGATGAATTATTCGAGAATTATCTTTCCAGACCAAATGTACGTCAGCCAATCCTTACCCAGTACTGTGACGGCAAACAGGTACAATGCCGAAACAGAGGCTGGATGACACAATGGGGAAGCAAGGCACTGGGCGATCAGGGATACTCTGCCATTGAAATCCTACGAACTTTTTACGGAAATGATATGTATATCAATGTGGCGGAAGCAATCTCCGGGATTCCCTCCTCCTGGCCGGGATATGATCTGGATATCGGTGCATCCGGAAATAAGGTAAGACAGATTCAGGAACAGTTAAACACAATCGCAGAAGCTTATCCTGCTGTCCCTGTTGTTACCGCAGATGGAATTTACGGACCTGAGACCCAAAATTCCGTCAGGATTTTCCAGAGCATTTTCGGTCTGGACCAGACAGGAATCGTAGATTATCCAACCTGGTACAAAATTCAGGAGATCTACGTGGCAGTCAGCAGGATTGCTGAGTTGCGTTAGGGTTGTAGCAAAGCAGACAAAATATGCGCATCAGCCTGCAAAGAACTGATGCGCAAGAATCTATCACCTATCCCTTTCCCTTTTCAGATATCATCTTTTTAAGATTACCTCATTCCTTATAAATTTTCGACAACTACCTTGCATTTCTTCTTACAAAAAGCAATTCCATATGCCAGAATATCATTTCTGTCCTCATTACGAAGCCGTTCATCATAACGCAGCTCCCGAATCTGGTTCATTGCTTTTTCACAGGCTTTTTCCAGTCCGACATAAACTCCTGATTTCGTTATCTGAAAAATTATAGCACCATTGTATTTCTATGTTTCTCTTATACGTTTTGACTACATTTTGTATTCCGCAATCGCAGTTCTTGTTCTAAGTTTTCGAGCAGTTGATCTAATATCCGGATTACTTCCATCAACTGTTCCTTTTCCAGATTATCATAATGTACTCCTGCTAGCACAGACACCGGTTGTTTGACAAGTTCCCATATCTGCTCAGCCCATTTTCTGGTAATGATATCTTCTTCCGGCGTTCTTTCAAGGTTATATCTGCTGCCCGTAAAACGAGATTATCACTGTACCCGCTTACGATTCCCACCAGAGTTTTCATACTGCATGGAATCACGATCATTCCCATCGTACGGTAGCTTCCACTCGCCGGACCTGCACCGATGTTATAGTTATCATGTACCTCGTCCGCAAGAGCATATAGCTATTCCAATGTATAATCTGTCTCCTGTTCCAGCGTCATTTCCGCACCTTTTGTCACGATCAAATGTATCTCTATTATTTCTTTATACTGCTGCAGTTGTTTCAGCAATTCTATTGTAAGGGGCGCTCCGGAAGCCCCACTCATACCGATGATAAGTCTCTTTCTCATTTTTCTTCCTTTCCTGACTTTTCCGTTCATATTAAAGTATGTTTAAAAAATTTTCCAACAATTTGCACAAATTATACCCGTTCGTTTCCTATTTCCTTCGCAATTCTTCTTTTCACATGGATTATTCCAACAAGGAATACGTAAGAAAGAATCCTGTCCAAAAGACTGTTACATCACAGAAACATTGCAGAATAATCTTCTATGATATAAAAAGCTCCCCTCAGTATCACAAATAATAATCACTGAGAGGAGCTGTAATTTCAGAACAGCAGAGCTGTTTTCTTATTAAGATATCTTCTTAGATTAAGAATTTTCTTTCCCCATCTTAACTTTACAATGTTTCCGATAACAGGCAATGCCATAATTTACAATATTCTTCATCCCGTCACTCTTTAACCTTGCAGCATACTGACGTTGTTCAATCTGTTTCAGAGCTTCTGTACAAGCTGCCTCCATTCTATCTTCCTGAGCATATTTCATCTCGATCACCACTCCGACACGATTCTCCGGAACTTCCAGTAAAATATCACAATAACCTTCACCAGATTCTATATTCGACCAGACAGCCCAGTTCTCCATATGACTTAGCAACCCCAGCAAAACTCCATGATAAAAATTTTCTTTTCTTCCCTTAACTGCCGTATCCCGAATACTGATTGTATTCCATAAATAGTCGTTAAACAAATCTTCTATCGTTTCTGCATCTCCATCTGGAAAAGCCATGCATAATTTATCAAGCTTCTTTACATCCTCAGATGACTTTTCCTGAAACCATTCCCTGATCTGAAGTTCAAACAATTCTTTAATTTCTCTGTTAGGAATTGCCAGACGTAACTTTCTGCTGTCTATTCTTTCACGTTGTGTTAAATACCCTGTTGTAAAAAGTATACTCCAAAGATTCTCAATGGATTTATCCAGTTCATTATATGTCAGTTCCTGTTTTATTTCTTTTATAACCGTTTCTCCCGAAATCAGGTTTTCGATTTCATCTCTCGTCTGTTTATTCGCTTTATCTATAAAACGACTCACAATGCTGTTGCTGCTGGTATTAGACCAGAAATCTTCTGGTATCGCATCAGGATCTGCACATAAATTTCTGCAATAACTGATCACGTCCCAGGGACAATACACTGCTTTCTTTCCAAACTGATAACCATCATACCATTCCCTGATTGTTTCATGGTAGTCAGAAAGCCCAAAATATTTCAGCATTTCTGCGACCTCATCATCTGTAAATCCAAAGAACTCATCAAACTGTACACTCGTAATCGAAAAAACATTAAAATTGTTTAATCCTGTAAAAATGCTTTCCTTCGCAATTCTCAGGCATCCCGTAAGTACTGCAAAAAACAGGCTCGAATTTGTCTTCAAAACATTTCCAAACATGTTTCTGATCAAAGATACCATCTCGTCATAATATCCATACTGGAACGCTTTATCTAATGGCACATCATACTCATCAATCAAAAGAACCGCTTTTTTTCCATAATGTTTCTCCAGTAATACAGTTAATATAAGCAGCGCCTTCTCCATTGTGGCATCAGACATTTTGAAATCGCCATGATCATCAACGACAGTCAATGCTTTATAAGAGTTTTTTTCTTCCTCTGTAAGGCGGCTGCTCTCTGTCAGAGCACTAAGTCTCCACGCCTCCATTCCCAGAGTATTCTTCAGCGCTTTCCGGGCTGACTCAAAATTTAATCCCTCCACATTCTTCAATGTAAGCGAAATTACCGGAAACTTTCCCATATATTCTTCACACAGTTCTTTTTCACGGGATACCTTCAGTCCATTAAACAGCGATTTATCACATCCGATTTCCAGAAATGACTGCAGCATATTCATATTCAGAGATTTTCCAAAACGGCGAGGACGTGTAAACAGATTCACTTCTCCCCAGTTATGAAGAAGTTCTGTTATCATTTCTGTTTTATCCACATAGTAAAAATTATGCCGGATTATTTTTTCAAAACTATCTATTCCAATTGGCAGTTTCTTTCTGTTCCGCATATTTTTCATCCTCCTTCATTACCAGATTTTGCAAGTTAAACGGATATTCGCAATCCGCATTCGGTTAAAAAATTCCCCGAAAAACAGCTTCCCTGATTTTAGATAATGATAACATGAAACATTTGTAACGTAAAGCAGGAGTTACTGCCACTTCGAGCCCGACTAAGCCAGAAATAATAACAGCAATTTTTATTTCAGACAGGAATTATTTATGCTAAAATATACCTAATTATAACAATTCCGACGTAATTTCCTAAGCATAACAAAACAGCAGCCATTGCGGTACTGTTTAGAGTATCTCACAATGGCTGCCTGTCTGATATCACAATTTCATTTGTTATTTCTTATACCAGAATTTCTTACATTTCACCAGTACCTTTCCATCCGGAGCATCTGTCATCATTCCAATTTTGAACCTGTAATTTTTTGTCTTTCCGGCCGGAATATTTACATTGTAGGTTTTGGTCGGTGTTGCAGTTTCATCCAGTGGTATCTCAAAATACATCGTTACCTTTGTAATCGTATAACTGGAAGTATTCTGCATACGGGCAGTTATATACAGCTCTCCTGTGTTCGGATTGTACTCATATCCCTTGTAGCTGACTTTGAGCTGGTTTAGCTTAGGTGTCGCTGACTTATACCAGAACGATAAGCATTTTACCTTCGGCGCTTTATATGGCTGCTGAGTCATTTTTCCAATATAAACCGTCTTATTCACTGTCTTTCCGGGATTGATCGTTACACTGAAGGTCTGGGTTATGGTTCCATCCTCCATAATAGGTATCTCATATCCCATCTTCACTTTTGTAATCGTGTAACTCGAAGTATTTTTCAGACTCAGCTTCAGATATAACTTTGCTGTATCATTGTCATATTCGAATCCTCTGTAAGTTACTTTAAGCTGTTTGGCAGTTGGCTTGGAAGCAGCTGATGCTACCCTTGGAAAAAATAAAAGTACTGCAACTGCCGCCAGAAGAAAAAATA
Organism: Blautia sp. ZXY-1-B12; assembly: GCF_056339915.1. Lineage (NCBI taxonomy): Bacteria > Bacillati > Bacillota > Clostridia > Lachnospirales > Lachnospiraceae > Blautia > Blautia sp. ZXY-1-B12. Next base: position 24,847 of record NZ_JBWJVP010000214.1, read on the forward strand.
CCAGATAACTTCTACATTTTCCTGCAAATCGATTTTTCATACTCATAAAAATCTCCTCCTCTCTTGATGTGCCATTATAGTTTCAGGCAAATATCAGGAAATACTTTTGATACACCTGATATTTTTTTCAGATTTATTATATATTTACAATACAATATCAGGAAGAAATTTTCTATTAACTATTGGTTAGTTTTTTATAAGCGCCATTACAGTCATCTATAATTTTGATTGTAATTGACCTAAAAAGAAGCAGATCTCCGTTTCTGAACTCAGAAATGAAAATCTGCCAGCTTAACTTATGATACTAACGGCAATATATAATTCACCCAGAACCATGACATAGGCATGATCAGCACCATCGCCGGTATCATGTCCGCAGTTGGGAAGTTCTTCAGCTTCACCATACGAAAACCGGTTGCAAGCATCAGAAACCCGCCACAGGCTTTAAAGTCATTGATCATGCCCGGTGTAGTCAGCGGGAAAATCGCCGTTGCTGCAAAGAACAGGATCAGGAAAATAATCACCTGCGGAATGGCGATCATACACACTACCATTCCCAGGCTGCAGGCAAAAATAGCTGCTGTAAATAAATCCAGAATAGATTTGGAGATCAGCACTGAATGATCCCCGCTCATTCCGCATACGATAGAGCCATAGATTCCTGTTCCGCTTGCACAGAATAATACGATGATCGTCACCAGTGTATTCATAAACTCATCCTCAGAAAGCTCTGAATTTGAATTCTTGATAAATTTGCCGATCACACGCTGCATAACACCGGCACCGGCATTGATCCTTTCTCCAAGATGAATCGCAAGTCCGATTCCAGTACCGATCACAACAGAAAAAATAACCGCCGGCATATTTTCCATCAGACCGATGGTGCTGATTCCCATTCCCATAGAGCATACCCCGAATACAAGAGTAATATCCTCTTTGAATTTTGGACTTAATTTGTGCCCCACAAAAGCACCCAGGATTCCGCCGATAACTATGGATAATGCATTGATAATTATTCCAATAGGCATAACTTTTTTCTCTCCTCCAGACAAACTCAGACAGATGTCACATTCTCAATACTGCCAAAAAATCAGTATATAACAAACTATAATTTTTCGCAATGTCAAAAATTCTTTACCTTGATTATGAAAGAATCCGACATTACTGTTCACTCCGTTCACAGTAACGTAGCCAAAATTCATTCCAGATTGCCTGCGGCAATAGAATTTTGGCTTGCATGTCTCGGGATTTTGGCATGAATATGCCAAAACACCTCGCAGGATAGTAGTGTGTGAACAATAATAACCCGACATCTGTCAACTATAACAGTTCTAAAAAAAGACAGATTTCTCTTTTGAAAAAATCTGTCTTTTCTGCAAACATTTTTACATTATTCACTTTTTTCATGCTCTGCCTGAGGTAATTATTTATGAAAAATATCCTTTCTGCCATTTATCTCAGATCAGCTTAACAATATCATTGTACATGACAAATACCATCAGCGCCATCAACAGCATCAGCCCTGCGAAATGGATGCCGCCCTCCACCTGTCTGTTAATCGGTTTTCTGCGGATTGCCTCTATGACCAGGAATACCAGCCGTCCACCGTCCAGTGCCGGAAACGGAAGGAGGTTCATAACTCCAAGGTTTGCAGAGAGCAGAACTGCCAGATTAAGCATATTCATCCACAGGATCATGGTTCCTTCGCTTTTGCTTTCCTCATACGTAGTTCCGATTGCATCCACAATTCCGACCGGACCACTCAGATCTTTCATTCCAAGCTTTCCGCTGACCAGCTCTTTCAGGCTGAGAATCGTTGTACGTACCATATATTTTACTTCTACGGCACCATATTTGACTACATTCAGCCCTTTTGCTTTTTCAGAATACATATTGTAGGTAAATCCTGATTCTGCCGTACGGTATTCTTTTGGTGTAACCGTAATATCATATTCCTGTCCGTCCCTGGAATAGGTAATCTTTACAGACTTTTCTGTCAGCGGATTCTCCTGAATATATTTCTGGTAATCTGCTGCATTTGTAATCTTCACTCCATTAATGGATGTGATCACATCTCCCTGCTGAATCCCTGCTTCCTGCAACGGCATTCCATCCATTACAGATTCCACTGTCATGGCAGAAGTATCATCCCCGTTGAAATTGCAGCCCAGAAGGTATCTCACATTTGTATCCGACTTATAGGAAATGTCCATCTTCTTTCCATCACGCTTAACAGTCAGGTTAATGGTATCTCCCTCTTTCAGCTGGTTCAGATAGGAATATACATAGAGATCTTTTCCCAGATCAATGTGATATCCCTGATAACCGGTAATAATATCTCCCTCTTTCAGTCCTGCCGCCTCAGCCGCAGAACCTTCCTTTACGGAAAGAACTCTGGATGGTTCATATCCTACAGCACCTACAATGATCACAGACAATACAAATGCCATGATAAAGTTAAATACCGGTCCTGCGGCAACTACAGAAATCCTGCCCCACACAGACGCACTGTTAAAAGTTCCCGGTTCATTCTCTATGTCCGTATCCTCCCCCAGCATGGCACAGGAGCCACCGATAGGAAGAAGTTTCAGTGAATATCTGGTATCTCCTTTCTCAAAACTGTAAAGTCTTGGTCCCATTCCCAAAGAGAATTCTGTGACCACGATCTTATTCAGCTTTGCAAAAAGAAAATGTCCCAGCTCATGAAAGAGAATGATTGCACTGAATATGACAATTGCAATAATAATTTTCAATCTACCACCTGCTTTCAATCCAACGATAAGTTTCTTTCTCAATCTCCAGAATCTGATCCAGGTCCGGATCCTTTACTGCTGTATGTCTGCTCATAGACTGCCCGATAATCTCGTAAATATCCAGAAAGCTGATTTTTTTCTGAAGGAATTTGCGGACTGCCAGCTCATTTGCAGCATTAAAAACGGTTGGCATACTGCCGCCTGCCCTTGCCGCTTCCACCGCCATTGGAAGACCTTTAAAAGTTTTCCTGTCCGGCTCCTCAAAGGTGATCTGCTTCAACATATGAAAATCCAGTCTGTCGCCTTTTAAAAATCTTCTGTCCGGGTAGCATAATGCATACTGTATCGGAAGTCTCATATCCGGTGTTCCAAGCTGTGCCATCACTGCACCGTCCTCGAATTCCACCATAGAGTGGATAATACTCTGCGGCTGAACCACAACCTGAATATGATCCAGATCTACATCAAAAAGCCATCTGGCTTCCATAACTTCCAGACCTTTATTTACCAGAGTTGCAGAATCCACTGTAATCTTCTGTCCCATTACCCAGTTCGGATGCTTCAGCGTATCCTCCAGAGTCACCTTCTCCAGATCTGCTGTTTTCTTTCCGCGGAAAGGACCGCCGGATGCAGTGATGAGCAGTTTATGTATCTGCTCTCTTTTCTCTCCATGAAGTGCCTGGAAAATAGCACTGTGCTCGCTGTCTACAGGCAGGATCTGCACACCGAACTGCTTTGCCAACGGCATGATCAGATGTCCGGCTGTTACCAGTGTTTCCTTATTTGCCAGAGCAATATCCTTACCTGCAAGGATTGTTTCCATAGTTGGTCTGATTCCTATCATTCCTACGATAGCGGTCACCAGAATGTCTGATTCTTCCATTCTGGCAAGTTCGATAAGACCACCCATCTGGCTTACGATTTTTACATCCAGATCCTGCACACGTACTGCCAGATCTCTGGCTGCCTCTTCTTTCCAGACTGCAACAAGTCTGGGATGAAATTCACGTATCTGCTTCTCCAGCATTTCTACATTGCTGCCTGCTGCAAGACCAACTACTTCCAGGTCATCATTTGCACGTACCACATCCAGTGTCTGTGTTCCGATCGAACCTGTAGAACCTAAGACTGCTACTTTTTTCATCTTGTACCTCATTTCAATACTTATACAACAATTTTATAAAATTACTTCTGACCTGACAGTTCTCATATCAGAAAATACTGTAAACATGTATATCAGAAGAATATATGCTCCGTTAGAGCGCGTCTGAAAAAGGCTTTCTGCAAGATGTGCGTCACAATTTGTGGGATATTTTGCCCGGATGAGGGCGCCGTAGCGGGCTACGGCAACTGAATTCGGGTGAAATATCCCGCAAAGTGGGGCGTGCAGATTGCGGGAATGATTTTTCAGACACGCTCTAGATCTCAATCATCACAAGAGAAAGGAAATAAATAACCGGTGCTGTGAAGATCACACTGTCGAATCTGTCAAGGATTCCTCCATGTCCCGGAATTAATTTTCCATAATCTTTAATCCCCTGATTTCTCTTGATCGCAGATGCAGCCAGATCGCCTACCATGGAGATCAGCGCTCCGATTGCACAGATCACAGCATATTCCAGCATCGGTCCCTGAGTGGCTGCTGCATAGATCACACCAAGAAGTGCAGCTCCTGCCACACCACCCACAGCTCCCTCCACAGATTTCTTAGGGCTGAGGACAGGTGCCATTTTATGTTTACCGATCAGCATTCCCACACAATATGCGCAGGTATCACATCCCCATGAGCACAGAAAGATCAGCCATACGTGGAACTTTCCACCGGGAAGCTCTCTGGTAAGATAAATAAACGACAGCATAACTGCCACATACACAATACCAAACAGTGCAGGCATTACCTGCCCTGCCTCATAGGTTGGATAAGTGAACACGTATACAAACATGAGCAGCACAAGTCCGAAAATGATTGCCAGCACTCCATACCTCTCAAAATCAAGCAGTACTGCCAGATAATATAATACTGCGCCTAAATAGCCTGCTGCTGCCAGCAGATTTATCTTCTCATCCTGCACCTTCATTGCTCTGTACAATTCTCTCATTCCAATGAGAGAAACCGCAAGAAGTGTGAAAAACAGCACATAATCACCGCTGATGATAGTAGCAAGCGCAATAATCACAAGCAGGATTCCGCTTAAGAGTCTTGTCTTAAACATTCTTTACTCCTCCTTAACTCCGCCGTATCTTCTGTCTCTCTGATTATATTTCTCAATAGCCTTAATCAACTCTGCTTTATTAAAATCCGGCCATGCCACATCTGTGAAATAAAATTCTGTATAAGCCATCTGCCATAACAGAAAATTGGAAAGTCTCAATTCACCGCTTGTGCGGATCATCAGATCCGGATCAGGGATTCCTGCCGTATCCAGGTAATTGTCAAAAACATGCTCATCAATTTCTTCCGGCTTTACTTTTCCATCTGCAGCATCCTGAGCAAGTTTGCGGATACCTCTTATGATCTCATCTCTGCTGCCGTAGTTTAATGCAATCTGGAAATAGATTTCATCATATTTCTGAGAATATTGTTCCAGACGTGCAATACTTTCCTGAATATCCTGATCAAATGCCGAAACCTCTCCGATCACCCGGACACGCATTTTGTTCTTATCTGCCAGTTTAATACATTTTTTCAGATAACTTCGGAACAGTTTCATCAGACCGTCCACCTCATCTTTGGAACGTTTCCAGTTCTCTGTGGAAAAAGCATATACAGTCACATATTTAACTCCCAGCTCCTTCATATAGTCACAGACTGTTTCCAGATTTGCACAGCCCTTCACATGTCCGTAGCTTCTGGGCATTCCCTTTGCCTTCGCCCAGCGTCCATTACCATCCAGAATAATGGCAATATGATTTGGTACATTCATACTCTTGTTTCCTTTTCTTATCCTGTTATTCCTTTAACCTTACTGTCTCATCATAATGAACCGCAGTTTCCGGTCCATTATCTCATTCAGATAAAAAGAGAGCCCGCATTCATGGAGCTCTCCTTTTCGTTTCCCTTATACGGTCATGATTTCTTTGCTCTTTGCATCCACTGCCGCATCAACTTCTTTGATATATTTATCTGTGCTCTTCTGGATTTTCTCCTCAAGTTCTTTAATCTCATCCTCAGATACATCCTGTTTTGCAAGTTTCTTAAATGCATCATTTGCATCACGACGAATGTTGCGGACTGCTACTTTGGCTGCTTCGCCTTTTTTCTTGACATCTTTAACCAGTTCCTTACGGCGTTCCTCTGTAAGTTCCGGGAATACAAGGCGGATTACTTTACCATCGTTGCTTGGATTTAATCCAAGGTCAGAGGTAAGGATTGCTTTCTCAATTCCTTTGATCAGGCTGCTTTCCCATGGCTGGATCTGGATCATACGAGCTTCCGGGACAGTGATATTTGCCACCTGCTGAAGAGGTGTCGGAGCTCCGTAATAATCTACGGCGAGTTTGTCAAGGATATGCGGGTTCGCACGTCCTGCACGAATTGTAACCAGTTCGCTCTCAAGGCTTGCCAGTGTCTTTTTCATCTTCTCTTCATATTTCTGAATTCTCTCATCCATTAGGTTCGTCTCCCTCTTTTTATAGTTTTTATATTACACTTTCTCTGTAAACTGACTTATAAGCCTTACTTATACAGTAACCTTAGTTCCGACAAATTTGCCATGTACTGCATTGATGATGCTGTCTTTTTCATCCAGTGCAAATACCAGCATCGGCATCTTCTGTTCCATACACATGATCGATGCTGTCAGATCCATAGCTGCCAGTTTCTTTGCAACTACTTCTTCAATGGAAATTTCATCATATTTTACTGCATTCGGGTTTGTCTTCGGATCACTGTCATAAATTCCGTCAACAGCTTTTGCAAGAAGGATTGCTTCTGCTTCGATTTCTACTGCGCGAAGTACAGTGGCTGTATCTGTGGAGAAGTAAGGATGTCCTGTACCGCCTGCAAAGAATACGATCTTGCCCTGTGCAAAGCTTGCTTCCACTGCATCCTTAGAGTAAAGGCTTGTAAATGCACCGCATACAAATGGTGTAAAGATTTCTGTCTTTAATCCAAGGTATCTGCAGATATCAGATACATAAATACAGTTCATAACTGTTGCAAGCATACCAATCTGATCAGCCTTATTCCTGTCGATAGTCTCACTGGTGCGTCCTCTCCAGAAATTACCTCCGCCGATCACGATGCCGATTTCCAGTCCTTCCTCAGCAATTGTCCTGATCTGCTTTGCAACTTCAATAACAGTCGCCTCGTCAAATCCGGTCTTCTTCTCACCGGCAAGGGCTTCACCGCTTAATTTTAATAATACACGTTTCATAGTAACTGTCTCCTGAAATTAATTTTATCGCAGGTAACAGAGGATCGGAATACCTCCTCTGTTACATTCGTAGTTCTATTCTACCATATTCCGGCAACAATTTCATTACCATTTTCATCAACTGTTGTAGAAACTGTGAAATTGCTGTAATAATGGAATCCTGTTTTACCTGTCTCAGGATCATCCTCATAGCTGCTGCCCTGTGGAGAACCGCATGCGCCTTCCAGTGCATCCAGAGACTGACCGATATACTGTTCTGCTGTGGAAATCATATCGCCGCCATTTCCCGGATCATCGTTACTGCCCGGATCATCATTAGTACCCGGATCGTCTGAGTTTCCCCCATTGCCCGGATCATCTGAACTATCCCCGGTTCCATTGCCACTGTTATTATTCTGATCAGAACTGTTGTTACTATCTGTGGAATCAGAATCATCTGCAGAATTCTTATCACTGTCGTCTGTGGAATCTGATTCAGACTCACTGTCATCTGTAATTCCAAGACGTTCCTTTACCGCATCAAGCGTGGATACTTCTTTTGTTGATGTACCTGTCAGATATTTTGCATATGGGATCGCATCATCATCTGTGCCATCCATACATAACGTAATCTGCGAAATTGTTCCAAGCGGAATATCGCGGAAAAAGCATTCATTCTTGTCCTCATCATTATATGCAATACGGATATCATAGGAAGCTGTACTCTTGTTGGATGTTGTCTGTGTATCTGATGTCTGTGTATCTGATGTCTGTGTACCTGATGTCTGTGTATTTGCAGTCTGCATATAATACAGTGCCTTGTCCTTATCTGTCAGGGTAAACATTCCATTGATGAGATCATCTCCCCATCCTCCATCCTCGTCTGCATCATAATCCTCACTGTCTTCATCCACATGAGTCCGGATATAGAGTGACTGGATGTCATCCCCTGTATTATTTACAAACACAATCTTAGATGCTGTGGAAGTTTTCTCCCCCATTACATTCTTTATGTCTTCATCTGCTGTCTGCTGCATATCCACCATATCGACTGCCTTGGTTACTTCAGGAGTCGGGGTAGCTGTTACCTCTACAGGTGCTGTCTCTGTTGTCTTTTTCTTACCACATCCGGCAGCTGCCACTGTCATTACCAACAGACCTGCCAGTATTAAATAACGTTTCTTCATAATATATTCCCTCCTGCTATATGGAATATCTTTTTTCTTTTTAACAATGTCATTTTTTCAATTCCCTATTATTGCAGAGTATCGAAAACTTGTCAACTAAGCCTCTGCCGATTTCATACAATTTTAAGACTTTCAGATTTTTAAAATCTCTGCCTGCGGACGCATTCTTATGAAAAAATCACATTTTTCCTACTTCATATTATTGCACAAAAGGAAACGCTCACTGTAATCAGCGGATACTCACCAGAAAGGATGTTACTGTGACTTTCACTCGCAAAAAACACCTCGCGGAATATTACCAGTGAACAGTAACGAAAGGACTACCATGTTGCTCTGGCAGTCCTTTCTCATCTCTTTGTGGTCATATTTAATATATTTCTATTCTGCCAGCTTCATCAGAAGTTCCACGCATTCTTCCTCTGATAAAACCGAAGTATTCAGGCAGATATCATAATTTTCCATTTTTCCCCATTCATGTCCTGTATAAAAGTTATAATAATCTCTTCTCTGACGGTCTTTATATGCAATCCTGTCAAGTGCTTCCTCCTGAGAAATATGCTTATTTTTCTTAATCCGTTTAATACGGTCTTCCATATCAGATGCATAAATATACACGCGAAGCAGCTGATTATCATCCTTCAGAATCTGGTCTGCACATCTTCCCACAAAAATGCATGGACCTTCCTGTGCCAGGCGCTTCACTGTCTCTTTCTGCGCATGAAACATCTTCTCCGGAATCGTCAGGCGTTTTTTATCCTGCGATTCTTCTGACATCATTACTCCGATTGCATAAAGAAGACTGGTCTTGCCTTTAAATTCATTGATGATTTCCTGACTGATTCCATGCCTCTCTGCTTCCTTCGGCAAAAATTTACTGTCGTAACAGGGAACTCCCATTTTTTCTGAAAGCAAAGCTGCAATATATCTTCCACCGCTTCCATACTGTCTGCTGATCGTGATTGTTTTCATAGGGCACCACTCCTTTCAGCTCATCTGCCTGAAAATGAATTGTTATTTTTTTATCTATATGATAGATTATAAGAATTTTCGAATATTTTTGCAATATCCATTAATTTTTTCATAACATTTCACAATTTTGAGCCAAAGGATTTAGTAATATTATCAATATAGATTCTTAACCTTAAATTCACGCTCTGCTTCTCTTCTCTGGTCTTTCTTTGCGATATCCTGTCTCTTGTCATAAAGTTTCTTGCCTCGAGCCATTCCAATTTCCACTTTTACCAGACTGTCTTTGAAATAAACTTTCAGAGGTACTAAAGTTAACCCTTTTTCTTTAAGCTTTGCTTCAATCTTATTGATCTCATATCTGTGAAGCAGAAGCTTACGGATTCTCAACGGGTCTTTGTTGAAAATATTGCCTTTTTCATAAGGGCTGATATGCATTCCG
>NZ_JBWJVP010000215.1:0-25966 GCF_056339915.1 Blautia sp. ZXY-1-B12
GCGCCAGCACCTCCTGACTGTAATTCTCATTTTTTTTGTACTCTTTTCTTTCTTCCATCTTGTAATCCTCTTTTTTCATGTTGAGTCTCCTTTCTGATTCAAAATATACAGGCGAAAGTCACCGGTCATTCAATGAACAGACTTTTTATTACTATCGTCCGCTATAAAAAACCGAGGGATCATATATCCCATAATTCTGGTTTTTTTCAACCCTAATCACTTCTTTTAATGTTCCCTGATCGATCAGTACAAATTCCCTGATCACTGCCAGCAGGGTAGGCATGGCTCCCTGAAGAATATTTATCCCCGTATTGATCCAGGAGTTCCATACCTCTATGTAATCCGTGCTGGCCTGGGTTACAACAAATTCTGCAAGCCTTAACATCAATCTATCCATATTTTTTACCATGAAAAATTAGAATTCGAATTCACTTTTTATCATCTCCGCTAGGTGGCGGTACTGCTGTTACTCAACGATCTGGGCATCTGAAAGATCTATCCCTCCGTCTTCATCTGCAGCAGACTCCTCCTTTTCCACAATATCGATCATCTTATAGAGGAAGTTTACCACATCCTCTTCACATTCTAAATACTGGCAGTCTCTGCTTTTCATATTCTGAATATTCTGCATTAGATGATTCTATCACATCTTTGGCTCTTTTTTCCATCTCCGCGGCAGATACCAGCTTATATTTCTCGTTGACCGCCTCGATCAGGAAGACTTTTTTCAGGCTCTGTTCTGCTTCTTTGAAAGTATGTTTTTCTCCATCCTTATCTAATACTTTAAGTTCTTCTTCGATAAGGGAATCCGGGATGGAAACAAAAGTTGTTTTTTCCAAAACCCTGTCAAGCAGTTCGCCCATGGTCTTCTCTCTCCGCTGCGTACGGTTCTGCTGCTTATCCTTATTGATCGTGCCGCGTACCATATCGTCAAGAGAACTGTATTCCGTGTTTTTCTGCATATAGTCATCCGTGATTGGGTACTCTATGTTGTAAACGGCATTGACCTTGACATAAACCTCTTTATTCTTGTATTTTAAAAATTCTTCCACTTTTCCAAGGTCTGCAGAGTCCCCCGGCTTCATTCCGATCAGTTTTTCTTCTATATCGGGATCCAGGGTGCGGTTTCCAATCCCTACAAGGTAATTCTTTTTTCTCTCGACGAATTTTCCTTTCTGGGATATTGTAAAATCCATGGAAACCGTACACTCTTCGCTGACCTTTTTTAACTCCCCTGCATTTTTCAGGAGTGTGTCGACGATCTCTTTCTCTGTATCGTCATAGTTTTTTTCTTCTACGACTTCCTCTACATGCATCCCTTCTAGTACAGGCAGTGACATGTAACTTGAAATGTCACTTACCTGTGAAAAAAGGACCGGACTGGATGCGCTTGACACCTGAGGGGAGATTACCCTGTCCTGATAGGCACTAAACCCTGCCACACCAAGACAGCCTACTCCGAGCAGAAGAAATAATCCTGCAAAGAAATTCCTCATTGTATGCCCCTCCTCTTACTGGTTATTCTGGCGTTCCAGTTTTTTTGCGTTTTTCTCGGCTTTTTCTGTATTCTTGATCGTAACATATCTGCTTCCACTGTCCTGCTGGATCTCAAACAGCCTTCCACTCTTGCCTTTTAATTTCAAGGTCTTTCCGGAAGTGACTGCATTGGAAAGCAGGTTGGCACAATCTTCCGTGTTTGTATTGATGGATAATTCACCATACAGATTGGAACATCCTGAATAACAGGAATCGCAATTGATCACGGATGCCGGTATGGAAGCTGCTTTTTCCAGACTGATACAGTCTGCATAAGCAGAAGAGATATCTTCCACGCTCTCTGGGAACGCAGATGCCGTATAGATATTGCTGTCACCCAAAAAGGCTTCAGACATGTCCAGTATGGAATCCGGGATAACCGGTGCATCTACCAGGCTCGTACAGCCTTTAAAGATCGCATTGATGGAAGAAAGGGCATTTGTTTTTGTCATATCCGGGGCTTTTGTAAGTTTGATACAGTCCTCGAAAGCTCCATTAGCTTCCATGACACTTACCGGAAGCGGATCGGATTGTTCAAGGCTTGTACAACCTGAAAAGCAGTCCGTAATGATTTTAAGTGATGAACACTGAAAAAAAGACGGTGTTTTTTTCAGGCTTTCACATCCCTGGAATGTCCCCCGTGCGCTTTCAATGCTTTTAGGAAGGGTTTCGCATCCTGTCAGGACTGTGTTTCCTTCAAACCAGTAGTCGACATTCGTTGGTGTGATCTCATCTTTAAAGATCACATAAGTGTAATCCTCGTCAGCCCATGGCGTATCGCCATTGGCAAAGTTCATAGTGTTTCCGGAACCTGTGAATTCCAGGTCCCCATTAGAATAAATTGTAGCAAGAACATTTTCCTTTGTCGGATAACCCACCTTGTATTGTACTACTTTTGAGCGGGTTATCGGAACAGTAACTGTAGTTGTGCTTCCATGATATTCAATCTTTGTGTCAAAACTGTCTCCATGGGCCGGTGCTTTTTTTTCATCAATATCAAACGACCTTGCGGAATAAACAGAACCGGTCTCTGTATAGACGGTCACATCAAACATGGACATCGACAGTTCCTGGGACGGGGCAGCTTCCCCGACAAACTCTGCCTGTATGCTTGAAACTCTTTCCTTGGAAACCTTGGTGTACCTGTAATAGTCTACCCCTTTCAGTACCCCTATGATAAGAGCCAGGACTGCAAATACCACGATAAGAAGCCTGTTGTTTTTCTTCATAAAAATCTCCTTTCCGCTTCCTGTAATACCAGGAAACCGGGCATCAGCCCGGTAACCCCTTCTTCTTTGATACTGCCATACAGATGATATCTTTATGGACCTTATCGACTGTTTCATCATGGTTGACATTGATCATGTCAAGCGCAGTCTCGTAATCCCCATAATCACCATCCAGATAAGTGATCGCTTTTCCAAGGAGACCGGACATGAGCGGATTATAGTCTTCATAGGAATCCTGCATCTGTACCAGTGTTTCCCTGACATCTCCTGTCCTTAAATAAACCTCGTTGATATTCACAGCATAGTTTTCATCAAATTCCTTATCCACTTTCTTATCGTCTTTTTTCCCTTTGCCCATAAACAGGATAACGATAGCGATAACGAACAGGAACAATGCACCTGCCAGAAAAATATAGGAAGTACTCATGTTATTTACCTCCGCTTCTTGTCATCGTCAAAATACCCGATCAGTTCGGAAAGAACGGAACGAAGTTCCTCTTCTGTTATCCTCCTGCTGATGTACTTACGGGCATAAACACCGTCTTCTTTTGTAAAGAATTTTACGTCAGCCACTTCATCGTTTAATTTTGACAGGGACTTTGTATCCACTCTCTTTAATTTTTTGCATACATCCGCAAACGGAATGGGACCAAACACAACCTTGACAGCGAAATTTTCAGAATAAGAGCAGGAAACAATGTCATTGCGGGCTCCGTGGAGGATAGAGACATCCCCGTAAACCCCGTCTTCATTTAACACCTTTTCACACCGCTCAGGAGACATTTCTTCTCCTGCAATATCGGCGATCTTCTGAAGCTCTTCGATCTTCTTTAAATACTCTGCTTTTTCAGAGTCAAACAGATGGACTGCCTGGTCATGGACATCTTCCTTGAGCTTGTCTGTTTCCTGTGTCTTTTCAAGGAGCAGGTCTGACAGTTCCTTATTCTTTCTTCTGAGTTCGTTGTTCTCATTGTTCAGTGTTTTTTCCATGGAAACCCTTGCTTTAGTCGCTGAGTTTAATCTTGACTTAAGCTTCGCAACTTCCCCGGAATCTTCCTTTGCTGCAGAACCCTGTCCGAGCCTTGCCTGGAGCCTTGCGATCTCACCGGTAAGGTTCTTCATGCTGAGTGCATACTTGGCTTTTTCTTCATCATTGATGGATTCCTGTTCGGCGATCGCGTTTTCACGTTCTGCCAGTTCTGCATCCTTCTCCTGAAGTTTTGTCCGCTCCTCTTCCAGTTCTGCCTCCAGCTGGTTCTTTTCGTTAAGAAAGGCTTCCTTTTCCTTTTCAAAGGCTTCCCTCTCCTCTTCGATCTGTGTCCTGGAAGATTCCAATTCCTCTGTCTTTAACCGGATCTCTTCCAGCTGCTCATTCATGAGTGCCTGCATATTGGCAGAAACCTGTTCGCCGGAAACTGTTGATTTTTTCGCTGTCTCAAGGGAATTATGGATTGCTTCCTTTAACAGTTCGATTCCCTCTTTTGGTTCATCCGGAAGGTATTTATCCGGAGTCACATAAGAATACACATGGAGCATGCGTTTTTTTTCATTGTAAAAAGCTTCCAGTTCTTTATAAATACTTGTGATGTTTGCAATCGCAATGTATGCAAGCTCCTGGTTATCGACTACATAGGCATAGTCCAGTTTAAGGTCTTCCGGGACATTTTTGTCCATGGTCACCTTAAGACTGCCATCTCCCTCATTTCTTATAAAAGAAACGTCATTGCCTTTGGTAACGGGTTCTGTTCCCTCTGCCAGCTCATAAAAAGTTTTTTTACAATACTCCTGCTGGTCTTTTACAAAAGAATCTACGTAATCGGCGTTTTTTTCGTTCGATGATTCTTCTTCCAGAGGAGTAAATGTCTGCGTGGGATCATAAGTCTCTTCCTCCCTGGTCTTTACAAGGAAGTTCACGCAGCTGCCCTCGAACTGGGGGATCACCGCTTTACATACGGAATTGAATTCCCGGATATTGGTGACCAGCTCATCTACAGAATCAAACAACAGCCTTCTTCCTACGGAAATGTTCCCATTTCCTCCATAGATTTGGAATAGTGGATATCTTGTCTGTACTTCATTGTTGAACTGCTCACAGCTCTTTTCTTTGATCTGGTAGATATAAGTACGCTTTCCGGTAATGGCCACCGCACGTCCATTCGTAATGACGACGGATGTCTCAAAGTCCTTATCGTTGATCTGCATCTTATAGGAAATATAATTCTTATTTCCTTCTTCTCTGGTCTCAAAATCAGGGATCAGCTCTCTGAGCTTTCCATACAGCTCTTCCAGTATCTGTTTTTCCATCTTGCTTTTTTGCAGAAATAATATTCTGCCCTCCTTTCCAGTTTTCTATCCGCACCCTGACGGGTGCTGTCTGCTTTCTTAATATGGAAAAAAGGAAAAATTTTGTTTTTCCTGAAATCGTTACTCCCTCTTCCTTTTTTTCTCATAATACCCTGTACCGGGGGATCACGATTCTGACACGAAAAAAAGGACTCCTCGTGGGAATCCTTTGAAAAATATTAATTTTTTCTGCGTTTTTTTCCAAGCATCCTGTAAAGGACAGCTCCGATACCTGCAGCTCCGGCTGTCAGTCCGGCAATGATCGATCCTGTCACATTTGTGTTGTCTCCGGTCTTTACGGTTTCCTGTTCGATCGGTTCCACGTTTCCGGTTTCCGGGGTAGTCTCTTCTGTCGGGGCAGGTGTTTCCACTATCTCTTCCGGATCCTGTGTGGTCTCTGCGGTCTCAAGTACCTTTGCAAGCCGGTCTGCTTCCTCCATGCTGCCATCTGTACCGAGTACCGTATAAGTGATGTTGTAAGTACCGGGGGTGTCAATGTCCACCTCGGAATCATCCCTGGTGACACTGGAAACATACTCCTCGTCAAAAGTAGTTTCATCTTTTGGGAGTTCCTTTCCGCAATCTGTTTCAATATCATCCATTCCATATACATGGTCTAAAAGATTGGCTTCCACCTTGCACTGGACGGTCTTGCTCCTCTCATTTCCATGGATGTCTTTAAAAGAATAAACAACATCATAGGTACCCGGTACAGTGATGTCCACATTCTGGATGTCAACCTTTAAGGTATCCGGCTCGATCATACTGGTATCTTCAATGTTATTTTTCAGATCCGGGAGGGATTCCCCCTCCTTTACCGTGATATCCGGCAGCTTGTCAAGCATTTCCGATATCTGCACATTTTCCTGTTTCACTTTTTTTTCATTCTGCATTGCCACGTAACCGCCTCCGCAGCAGACAACTGCTGCAGCGATCACGATCCCGGCGATCAGCTTCTTGTTCATGTTAGCCTCCTTTTGCTATCTTATGTCAAGGGAAGAAACAAGGACTTCCGCATCCCTGTCATCTGACAGACTGCGTATCGTGCATTTGCTGCCATTAACGGATAGCACCATGCATACCCCATAGGTTTTGTGCCGTACCATGTCGTTTTTTTTGACCGCTTTAGCCCGTCCGCTTTCCTTGAGCTGAAGCTCCCTGACGAAACGGGATACCGGTTTGCCTTTTTTGTTCCCTACATAAGTGATAAATAGTCTTTCCTTTGCCCTTGTGACTGCAACATAGAACAGCCGCCTTTCCTCTTCCACCTCTTCCTGTGATATAGGGGTATCTGGGGAACCCGGCGGGATATATCCCTCGTTGCAGTCTATGATGTAAACGTTTTTCCATTCCAGTCCCTTGGAACGGTGCATGGTGCTCAGGCACACACCCTGGTCATTATTATTGTTTAAGTTCATGGATCGTTTCTTTATGTAGAGCAGCCATTCTTTCATGGTGTGGAACTTCTGTGAATCCCTCTGGTATATGGAAAGCATGTGCTTCATCTCGTCAAAGTCCTGCTGCAGGCTCTCTGCATACTCCCTGAGATATTTTTCATATCCAACGTCTTTTAACAGGTAGTCAAGAAACTGCCTTGGGCTTTTCTTCCCCATTTCCCGGATATCATAAAAGTATTTCCGAATTATTTTCCTTGCGTTGTCCCTTCTCCAGTCCGTATATTTCCGGCTGGCTGCTTCTAAAAGATCTGCTTCCTGTTCCCCTCCTGCCTCATGCAGGATCAGGCGCATATACCGGTTTGGGCGGTCCGCGATCCTTTTAAAATCCCCGGGTGCTGCAATCCCCCTTGACAACCGGTAATATGCTAAAATATCATACCAGATCCAGTGTTCATAAGAATCCGGGATAGCCTCTGTACAATAATACGGGATACCCTCTTCACTGAATTTTTCAGCAACCTGTTCTGCCTGACGATTGTTCCGGTAGAGAACAGCACTTTCATTAAAGGCATATCCGCAGCTTTTTACATCCCCGGAAACGTCCTTCATCTGATGAGCAGGACTCTCCTCTCCGATCACGCGTATCTTCGCATCCCCGGTCTGACCGCTTAAAAACTGTTTTTCATAACGGTTCTTGTTGAATCCGATCAGTTTTCCTGCGCACCCGATAATAGCCGGATAACTGCGGTAATTCGTACTGATACAAAATACATGGGCCTGCGGGAAATCTTTTGGGAAATTAAGCATGATCTCCGGTCTTGCTCCGCGGAAACGGTATATGCTCTGGTCATCATCACCGGCCACGCAGAGGTTCTTTTTCTCTCCCGCCAGCAGGTATACAAGGTCACGCTGCAGGTAATTGACATCCTGGTACTCATCTACCTGAATGTAATCCCATCGCTCTCTTAACTGCCTGAGCACTTGCGGGTTCCCAGTCATCAGTTCATATGCCTTTACCAGCATGTCATCAAAATCAATGTACCCAGTCCTTTCCTTCATCCTGCGGTATTCTTCTGACATAAAAAGGAAATCTTTTCTGGAGATCCCTTTTATATCCTTTGGATTTACTTCTGAAGGGGACATACGGTTGTTCATGGCCGCACTGTAGAGCATCTGGAAGTTTCCGGCTGCCTTTGCCGGGTCACATACACTCTGGCATTTCCTTGCCGTTTCCAGTAAAAACTTCCACTGGTCTGAGGTCTTGATGATATTCTCCGCGGACAGGCCGCCATAAGTCATCAGGATCTTAAGGCACAGGGCATGTATGGTGGAAAATGTGATCCCGTTGGGTTCACCAAACTTCTTTTTAAATTTTACGGACATCTCCTGTGCGGCAGCTTTTGTAAATGTGATCATTAAGATCTTTTCCGGCGGGATACCCACCTCAAGCATGTGGTTAATCCTCCGCAGCAGCGTGGTCGTCTTTCCACTTCCCGGACAGCTGATCAAAATGACCGGTCCCTCCAGCTGTGCGATGGCTTTTTCCTGTTCTATGTTTTTCTTCATTTTTCTCTCCTTTTTTTGTAACTTAACAGGATTATGGAAAATTTTTCCCTGACACGAAAAAAGCCGAAGGCAGATCGACCTTCGGCGGATTTCTGCCAGCCTGTCCAAAGGAGCCCGGCTCCCTGCCCCCGCAGGGCAGGAAAGCTTATTTCTTCTTGAAGAATTTCATGTAGATCAGGGCACCTACCGCACCGATACCAACGATCAAGGCTGCAACACTGACAATGATATTGAATCCATTCTCATCACCTGTTTTTACGGAACTTGTCGGGGTGTCGTCACCCTTCTTGGATGCACTCTGTACATCGGTTCCTGATGCTGTGGAGCTTGTGGATGTTCCATCGTTCTGGTCAGTGGAAGATGTGATGCCTGCGGCTGCATTCAGCTTGTCTAACAGTCCTTTGGCATCAGACAGATACTGCTTAACCTGGTCTTCAGAGGTGGCACTCTGGATCTTGTTTGTATAAGCGGAAATAACCTTCTGTACACTCTCTGTGTTCAGGGTAGTGTAGTTCTTCAGCTCGTTGATGGCATCCTCTTTTACCTTGTCAAGGAAAGATGAGTTCTCCTTTAACAGGGAAACGGATTTCTCTGCCTGGTCATAGATCTGTTTCATCGCATCCTCACTTGAAGTCTTGTCGATGTTTTCTTTTGCCTTTGTGATGGTGTCGTTGATCTTTGTCTTTGTGGTATCATCCAGTGTAGAGGAGGCATCCGGTGCCAGGGCATCCAGTTTCTCCTTATAGGAGGTATGGAGGTCATTGACATAAGTTTCCTTAAATCTTGCTACCGCAGTGTTGTAAATGGAAACCGCATCCTCGGATGTGGATGCATCCATGATGTCAGTCTTGGCCTGGCTGATGATACTAAGGGCTTCGGAACTTAAGGACTTTCCGTCTGCCAGTGAAGTCAGTTTTTCGATCAGCTGTGCCTTCTTTGTGGCAAGGGCCTTGTTTTTGCTGTATTCCACGGTTGTATTCTTGATATCATTCTTTGCCTTTGTAAGGATCTCATTCATCTGTTCTTCTGACGTGGCATTGGAGATATCTGCCTTTGCAGAATCAACGATCTTGGATAAGGTAGTCTTTAACTCGGAATCAGTAACGTTCTTGACCAGGTCATCCAGTTTTGCCTGATAAGTTTTCTTTTTCTTCTCAAGCTTTTCTGCATCGCTGGCTTCTTTCTTGACTTTCTCCACCTTACCGGCGGCATCTTCAACGATCTTATTGACCTCCTCAACAGTCTTGGCATCTTTGAGGCTTTCTTTTGCTTTTGCTACGATATCCTCTGCTTTTGCTTTGACGGTCTTATCCGTGATCCCTTCCACCAGTTTGTCAAGGCTTGCTTCTGCTTCTTTCTTTGCTGCGGAAACTTCATCTGTTGCTTTCAGTTTGCCAAGTTCTGTCATGGCATTCTCATATACCTTATATGTGTTCAGACGGGAAACATCTTTCATGGATGACACCGCTTCATCAAAGATCTTCTGGGCATCCTCTGTCTTATTTTCTTTTGCGTCGGCAAGGACATCCTTCATATCATCCACCAGCACATCCTTAAAGTCTGCATCACTTAAGGATACATACTCCACAGCGGCCTCCATAAGGGTGCATGCATCGGCATATTCTGCTGCGGAGGCTTTTTCTGCCATATATGCTAACAAATCCTGATCATCCTTGTTAAGGGAGATCCCCCTCAAGCTGCTGATGGTATCCGAAACGGAAGATTTTGACTTTTCGTCAAGGGCGGACTTCATGTTTGCAAGGATCTCCTTGGAAACCGTCTTTATGGACTGGATGTTCTTAGCAGAATCAGCTGCATCGATCTGCTCCTCTGCCATGGCTACGACCTCATCCGGGAGCTGGCTTTCCGTCTGGATCGCATCCCCTGCTTCGTCAATGTTTTTCTTTGCATTTTCTTTTAAGGTATCAAGAACCCCGTCTTTCTGGTCGATCACGTTCTGGATGTCCTCTTTTGCGGAATCCAGTTCGTCATTGATCTTTTCAATACTGTCAGCCTGGTCGATGGCTTCCATAGCGGAATCATAGATCTCCTGTGCTGCTGCCTTTAATTCATCGGTCTCAAATTTCGCACCATCAAAGAATTCCTTTAATGCTTCTTTTGCAGCTGTCCTCTGGCTTTCTAAGGTTTCCTGTGCGAGAAGGCTTTCCAGTGTGGCAGAAGCTTCCGCGGAAAGGACCTCGATATCCTCGGCAGAGGAAGCGTTTGTAATCTTTTCCTTTACTTCTGCAAGGTATTTTTCTGCAGCTTCTTTTCTTTCACCGGTCAGGGAACTGATGTCGATTGCTTCGATCTCTTTGATGGCATCTTCAGTGGCTTCCTTCAGTGCCTCGTCTGTATCTCCGCTGTTATCTCCACTATTATCACCGGAATTGTCTCCATTGTTATCCCCGTTATTGTCTCCGCTGTTGTCCCCGCTGTTATCTCCATCACTGTTGTCCCCATCGGAGCCGTTATTATCTCCGCTGTTGTCGCCATCGGAACCATCTCCGTCTCCCTCTGCTTTCTGGAGATAATCTTTAGCCGCATCGAAAATGGAATCAATACTGTCAAGATCAGTGATCTTTTTGATCTCCTCCTCGGATAAGGACAGGTCTCCCAGCTTATCCTGGACATATCCTTTGACACCGTCGATCACATCAGTTTCCCCGTATACGGAAACAAAGGCCCCGGTGATCTCCTTTACCTTATCCAAGGATGGTTCGATCACATGGGAGTCATCCCCGTCAATCCCCTGGTCACTGTAAGAGGACAGTACAAAGGAAAGGAAATCCGTAACAGTGGCAAAATCATCTTCCGGGGAAATACTCTCAAAGAAGCTCTTTAAGATGGAAACATCCTCTTTGGACATGGCACTGCCTCCGGCGGATACCTTCTGTTCCAGGGTTTGTACCACTTCGGTCAGTTTTGCCGCATACTTTGTCTCTTCTGTGGCTGATCCATCAGAACCGGATCCCTCTGTCCCGTCCGCTCCTGTAGCCGCAGCTTCTGCCTCCCTCATAATCGCTTCGAGTTCTGCGTCGCTGGTGTCCTCTACGGCACTCTCCTGGGCCGGTATTTCTGATGCACTGACTACTATACCGGGAGCGGCTACACAGAGACTCATGCCGAGAAGAAGAGCATTTACATATCTTTTCTTCATAACCATTATGCAGGATTTTGTTTGCATCCGCACAAACAGACATTATCCTGCCCTCCTTTTTTTATATTTTTATTGCGGATCCTCTGCGCTGGTCATGCGCAAAGCTAAAATGACAAAAAAAGAAAAAAAAGAAAAGACCAGTGTAAAAACACTGGTCAAAACCATCATGCCGCCTGGCAGTACGCCTGACGGTATGCTTTTATCAGGTTTTCAGAAAAAACCACACCGGAGCCGGTATATTTATCCCAAAAACCTTTTAGGGAATAACGGATACCGTTTACCTTTCTTTCCAGGATAGAGTTGTAAAATTCCTGTATCACATCCTCGATCTGCCACTGGTCAAGGAGATTCCTTGCAGGCTTATATCCAAGCCCTGCTTCTCCTCCCGGAAGATAACCCTCCGCGGTAAGGGATAACATTACCTGTTCAAAGAACGGATCTTTTGCATTTTCCTGATCCATCCTTTCCACGAGCCGCATCCACTTTTCATAGTTTTCATCATCCGCGGACATATGCCTTACAGGGTTCATATACCCCTTAACGATACCCTGTAAGATTGTTGCTGCCTGAATTCTGCTTTTTTCATCCATGATGACCTTTCTCCTTTCGTACTTTAAGTTTCAAAAAGAAATATGAATATCAAAATGGAAAATAAAAAAAGCAGGACAAAGTCCTGCATATTTGCAGAAGTCCCGCCTCTCAAAGGAGGATGGCGAACAATACATAGATTGCCAGAAAACCTCCTCCAAGGACTGCTGAACAAGCCATGTTTTTTGCAAGCTTCGGCAGCATGGCTTCTCCCTCCGGTACATCTAAAATATCCCTGAGTTCTTCTTTCATTTCTTCAAACATAGTTTTTTCTCCTTTCGCGTTTCAAATTACAAAGAAAGTGGAAAAAACAGGAGGAAATGAAAAATCATGGTTCGACCTTGACTGCCTGTACCACATATCTGGTTGCTTCGTTGCCCGTACAGGTACTTAAGGTGATGACCTTGTCCTTTACATCAAATTCCCGTCTTGTAAGCCCAAGGGTGTCCTTTGCCTGCATCTTTTCGGCATATTCGACCAGTCCCTTGCCGGGCCCTTTGATCAGGGTATACGTATCGGAACCCACTTCTGCCGTATAACAGGAAAAGATCTCATACTTGCATACCTCATCCGGAGTCAGTATCCAGATGTATTTGCTTTTCTGGATGGTCTCCGGCAGCTTGAACTGTTTCAGCTGTCCGAACATGGAACCATTTTTCATGTTATGTCCATAAATGATGGTATTGCTGTCTCCCAGGTTCCTTTTGTTCTGACAGTCGGTAAAAATAGTCCCTGCAAAATTATCCTGCTTCTCAAAAGTCCGGTGCAGATAGAAATCATTATCCTTGTAATGCACCATCGGGTAGCTGATATCCGGAAGTGCTTCCACATACAGCCAGCCGACAAAATCCGGATTGATCTGCGCCAGTTTTTTACAGTCGACCTCTATGGGAGCAGTCCAGACCTTTTTCTTTGTTTCTTTGTCCACCCATGTTTCGTCTTTCACATCTGCCTTTTTTTCCGTCACTACCATGTCGGATATCTTTGCATACTCATCCGTTCCAGCCTTATATTCACTGAATATCTTATACAGGTTCCCCCCTGCATAGGCACATACTCCGATCGCCACCACAAGGATCAGGATAGTGATGAAGTTTCCCAGAAAGGCAAAGTGGTTTTTCCTCTCTTTGATTTTCAGCTGTGACATATAATCTCCTTTCTCCCGCCGGAGTTTGGATCCCCGTCAGGGTTGTCGGGGTTAATGTGAGAAAAAAGTGAATTCGAATTCACTTTTTTTCAAAAAAGAGAAGCTTACGCTCCTCTTTTTCTTATTTGATAAACAGGCTCACTCCACATTTTCCCAAAAAGTCTGAAAACGAGATCAGTGAACCTGCCGCAACGGATACCAAAAGCACCATTCCGGTCGTCTTTAATCCCTTCAGCGGTTTTGGCCATATGACTTTCTTAAAATTTGTCTTAAATTCATTCAGTTCATTTTTCAATTCTCTCACCTGATGATCCCTTCAAATTTATATGCGCTTGTGTCTGCATCGATCTGTCTTGCATTCTCAATGATAACTCCGACGATAATGACTAATGATGTTCCCATAAGCGAGATGTTGGAGATATGGAATACTCCGGATAAGACCATCGGTACTGTTGCCACGATAGAGATCCCGATCCCGCCAAGGAGTGTTGTATGTTTGACTTTCTTTCTGAGATACTCCGCAGTATCTGCCCCCGGTCTTATTCCCGGAATCTGGCTTCCTGCCTTTTTCATGTTGTCTGAGATCTCCAAAACATTAAAGATAATGTTGTTGTAGAATACCTCAAAAAACAGGATCAGGGCCACATACACGATCCATCCCGCTGTGTAGTAAAACTCAGACGGGCGAAACCAGTCAGATGTATTGGTCAGGTTCACGATATGCGCCCAGACACTTCCCGATTTCGGCGTCATGATCATGGACGGAATGGAGAAGATACAGGATGCAAAGATGACCGGTATGACATTGCTCGGGTTTACCGGGATCGGAAGCGTGGACTTCATGGCTGCCGGATTTACCCTTCCATTAAACTTTCTGGCATTTGTTACCGGGATCTCTCTCTTTCCGGTCTGTAAATAGACCACGAAGAATGTCATGAGGAAGATAAATACCACAAGCAGGGAGATATAAAGGATACCCTGCGCTGTTTTATGACCGGTAAAGGCAGTCTCCCATAAGGAGAATAAGTCATCCAGTACACCGGATAAGATATTGCATGCAAGAATAAGGGATACCCCGTTGCAGAGCTTCTTTTCCGTCATATAATTTCCCACAAAAGCCAGGGCACCTGCGGAAGCTGTCCAGATAAGCGTGATGATCAGTACCCAGTACCAGGTAAAATGTGTCAGCATTCCTTTTCGTCCAAAACCGACAGACATGGCAAGAGCCTGGATGAAGGATAATCCGATTGCAGAATACAGTGTGATCTTTTTCAGTTCTTCCTGTCCGTGCTTTCCATCCCGCTTCATTTCATCCAGCTGCTTGAACACGATACTTAACAGCTCGATCACGATGGAAGCAGTGATATACGGTGAAATATTTAACGCCAGGATGGACAGGCTGCTTAAGCTTCCGCCGGTCATCAGATCCATAAATCCCATTGCCCCGCTGCCGCCAAGTATCTGTTTTAGATAATCATGGTTGACTCCCGGTGTGGGGATCTGGTTCAACAGGCGGATGATAAACATCACGCCTATGATGAGGAGCATCTTTCTCCTCAGTTCCTTTACTTTTAATGGGTTGAAAAATCCTTTTTTTCTTGTTTTCATGAAAATCTCCTTTTAATATATGATTACCGGCATTCCTTTTTTACACTGGGAAAAAGCATCGCGGGCGGAGTCTTCCGGTATTGCAAAACATCCGTCCTCCTCAGGGACAGGGGCTGGATCAGACAAGAGCTCTTCCAGATCATCGATCTGCAGGTCCTCCACACTGTCCGTTTCCTCTGCCGTATCGAGGTCTGATGTTTCATCAGAAATGTCCATATCAGCCCCGTAGATACACTGTCCCGAACCAAATGGCAGGCACCAGTTTTTTCCGTCCTCTTCACTCACCGGTTTTTTCAGGGAATACACTCCGTTCTCAATAGAGCCGGATATACCGGTTGTCTGAATGACAGGGTTCCCATCAACGTAAAGGATAAACTGGCTGTTTTCCTTATCCACCTCGATATAGGTATATCCGATGTCATTGGAATCACTTTCTTTTGCTTCCTGCTCATAGACAGGGGTGCGTACATCCGTCTGTCCGCTTAAAATGGTATCCATAAGACCGTCCGTTTCTTTTTCCTGGTCGATTTTCCATCCGTAATTTCCTCCGGAAACTTTGATCTTTCTGTCATCATAAGTGACAAAATTCCTTTCTGTCCCTTTAGTGTCATACTTTGCAGCCAGTTCTTCCACATATGCAGAAACCTTTTCCCTGTTCAGCTCATCATCCACAATAAGATCCCGGATCTTTCCGATATCCAGGGTTTCCGTCCTGTCACCGAAATCATAGGTGATGATGACATCCTGAAATTTTTTCAATGTCTCATATTTCTTCTCCAGATCTGCCTGTCTTATCTTTGGCTCCTCATAGCAGCCGGAAATATCGACGGAGCTTTCTCCTCTGCGGATGGCAGTGTCGATCAGCTCAGATGCCTGTTCGAGATCCACCTTGGAACCTTCCTTTTCCGGGATCAGGATAAACCCTTCCCCTTCTTTATACAGGATCCTTGCATCTGTCGGGGCAGACATATTCTGCATACAGTCCAGACCGGAGATCTGTTCTTCCAGAAGCTTTTCATCCAGGACAAACCCCAGGTCGGTCTTTTCAAAGGAACTTTCTGGAATGAACCATAAAAGTCTGTCCTGTCCGGAAAGGAGTTTCTGCACCGTTCCACCTGGTTTATATTTCATTCCGATGGATCTGGCATCGATCTTTTCCCTTCCGCCGTTTCTCTCTTCTACGGCGATTGCAAAGGATTTTACTTTCTGGTCGAGCAGGTCCTGTACCTCTGCGACGGTTTTGAATGAAACATCAAACTCATTTAACTCTGTACCCGGCAGGAAATGGGAACCAAAATAAAAATATCCGGCACCATAGGCTGTCCCCAGTACTACCAGTAACAGGGTGATGATTATGATTGCCGCTTTCTGTACCCGGTTCATACATGCCTCCCTGCTTCCGGATCAAAATCCCCCAGCCAGTCCGGAACCTGCATTGTGACCTTCGCTGCCGGCTCGCCATCCTCCGTAAACATCCCTGCATCGATCAGTTTTCTCCGTATGGCGGAAGCCCTTCCGCGTTTTCGTTTCTCAGCCTGCTCTAAAAGCTGGATCGCAGTCAGAATTCCATCCTGTTTTGCAGACAGCCGCACATCCGGCGACCGGATGGATGCTTTTTCTAACTTTTCGTATTCTGCATTCAAAAGCTCTTTGTACACCTGAACATCTAAGTCTGTCATAAGAAAACCTCCCTTTTTGAATTTTCCACCATAATATGATAAAACCGGAAAGTCCGCTCCCCACACGAAAAAGAGGCTCCATAGAGCCTCTTAAAACCAGTCACATCGATCTTCGTTCAGCGATCTCCGCCAGTTTTGCATCGTTGTAACGGGAGGAACCGTCTGCATTTCTCGTGATGGCAAGATAGCCGTTCATTCGGTCTACCTGGATGATCTTGTGAGAACCGCATTTCGGACAGGTCCCGTTCATTTCAACTGCGGAATAACCGCAGGTATTACAGTAGCACAGGTCAAGGTTGACACCTTCATAAAAACCGATCTCCATTGCCCGGTTTACAAGGGATCTTATTGCTTCCTTATTGTAGTCGAGCGGATAACGGACATACTGGATCTTGCCCCCGTTGAAAAGGTTCCAGAAGCGTTTTTCCTTATCCTGTTTCTGTACCGGTGAGATATCCTCCGTCACATGACAGTGGAAACTGTTGCTTACATACGCACGGTCGGAAACCCCTTTGATAACCCCGTATTTTGCCCGGAACTGCTGAACCTGAAGTCCGCACAGACTCTCCGCAGGTGTTCCATAAATGGCATAGAGGATATGATCCTCTTCCTTAAACTCTGCAACTTTTTTATTGATGTACACCATGACCTCATAAGCAAAGTCGGAATCCTCGGCGATCGACTTGCCGTTGTATAACTCCTGGAGTTCATTTAAGGCAGTGATGCCAAAGGAAAAGGTTGTTGCCGCCAAAAGCGGACGGATCTCCTCTTCAGGCTTTAAATGTCCGCCATAGAAACCGCCCTCGCAGTATGCAAGCGGGTTTGTGGACGCCTTCATCTTTGCAAGGTATTCATAAGTATTGATATGGATGCTGCGGATCATCTGGAGATAATAATCCAGCACCTCATAAAAATCCCTTTTTTCCTCTCTTGCTTTGGCAAGGATCATCGGAAGGTGGAGGGATACAACCCCTGCATTAAAACGTCCCACATATACCGGGGCATCGTTTTCATCTGCCGGATACATGCCGCCTCTTTCATACCATGGGCTTAAGAATGCCCTGCAGCCCATCGGGGAGATCACACATCCGTACTTTTTGTAGATCTCTGGGACATAACCTTCCCCTGTCAGGCTTAACCAGTCCGGATACATGGTCTTTGAAGAACAACTCAGTGCATCTTCATAGATATAATAATTGACACCATCTTTACAGTGCAGGTTTTTGTCATAAAGGAATACGTATTTCGGAAACAGTACCGGAATCTTAAAGCCTTCTTCTCCCTGTCCTTCCTCGTGGACCTTCATCATGACATGGCTGCACATCCGCTCAAAACGGTTGACACCCAGTCCGAAGGTTACGGTCACGAACGGATAATCTCCGCGGGAAGAACCGACAGTGTTCAACTTATACTCGATTCCCTGCCAGCCCTGACGGAACTCACGCTCGATCCTCTTCATGGCAAAATCATGGGCCCGTTCTACGGTTTTTGCAGGAAGCACGATCACAGAAAGGGCAGCCTGCATTTCTTTGATATACTCGTCCGTATATTTTTTGTAACTTTTCTCTGCATAATATCCTAAAACCCTATCGATCTCCGGAACGGTAAAGCCGCCATACTGCTGCGCAGCGGTATTAAGGATAATGTCTCCGATGACATCAAACGCCGTATCAAGGGAAGACGGTTCATTGTAATGGATACCGCCCATCTTGAAGCCGCCTTTTAAGACATGTTCCATATCAAACAGACAGCAGTTCATGGTGATCATACGGGCACTTTTGTCATGCACGTAGATATAACCGTCCTTGTCTGCCTGGCGTTCCTCTTTATTAAGAAAGAACTCCCGGTACATGGTCTTTTCGTAAGCACCAAAGATCAATGCCCTTTTGGTGGATACCAGGTTGCCGTCGGAGTTGGCATTGCTCCGGTCGACACCAAACAGCACCTTGTCAGCCTCCCCGTTTACTTCTGCTAACATCCGGGCCATATCTGTTTTGTAATTTCTGTAGTCCCGGTAGCATTTTGCAACCTTCGGATTGACCTCATCTAAGGCTTCCTCCACAAGGGAGTGCATGGTAAGGATCGGTACCTCTGCTTCATGGATATTTTTCAGAACCAGCTCCACGGTTCTTTCTTCATCTTCCGCGGAAAGGGTTTCTCCGATCCTTTTTGCAGATGCATTGATGGCTCTGATGATCTTCTCACCGTCAAAGGACTGTTTTGTTCCGTCTTTCTTGATCACATAGATGTCTTTAATCTTCATAGTTTTTTTCTCCTTATTCTGGATCTCTCCTATCGTTTTTGTTTACTTCTATAAACTGACAATTTTTATATTTCATAAAAAAATGCCCCCTTGCGGAGGCATAAAAAAGTGAATTCGAATTCAATTTTTTGTATTGTACACTCGGCAGTCCAGGGCGAATAACCGGTCAGACATTTCTCCCGGTTTTGTTTCTTCCCTTGCTGACCGGAACATGTACATCTCAGCATCCATGCAGTCAACGTGGTGCAGGATGGATGCTTCCGGGATTGCCGGCAGTGTGACTGCCCCCATTTCCCTTTTTCCATGATGGGAAAGCAGCATATGCTGGAGAAGGAGTGTCTTTTCCTCCGGAAGGCCCAGTTTCCTTGCACACTCTCCGACCATTTCTGCACCAATGAACAAATGTCCCAGGAGATTTCCGTCCGGTGTATAATCAATGCTCATGATGCTTGAACAGGAAAGCTCTCTTACCTTTCCAATATCATGCAGGATCACACCGGCAAACAAAAGATCCCTGTCCAGCGGAAGGATGTTTTTATATGCCTTATACAGCTGGGATGCAGACTTTAACATGGTATACGTGTGGTACAATAGCCCTCCGCGGATGTTGTGATGGACAGATTTTCCGGCCGCCCATGTAAGCAGCTTCTCGCGGTTTTCTTCTAACAGGGTGCAGACAAGCATGCCATATACCCCAAGGCCTGTCGCAAAACTGTGGATCTTGTTGAACATATCAACAGGATCCATGGGTGCGGATGTCACATAAGCCTCCGGTGATTCATCTGTCAGCAGATAAGACTGGACGGTATATGAGGTACTGCCCTTATAGAGTTTGGCATCGACCCGAATATCAAGTACCTGTCCTTCCTTTGCAGTAAACTCATCCCTGGTGCAGTTCCAATAATTTGCCGTTACGGTCTGTTCCCCGTCTGTGAAATTTAAGATCAGGTACCGGGTTCCTGCTTTTGCACCTCTCTCCTCGATCCCTGTTAACAGGGCGCGGATCTGCTCACTTTTTCCAACTTCGATTTCTTTAAATTTCATTTGTATTCTCCTCTCGTTTTGAAATATAATGACAATATGATTTTTTAGCCAAAAAATAAAATTAAGCATATTATCCCTAAAATAATTGGAGGACTTTCATGAATAAACTTATAGTCAAAAAAATACTCAGTACCGTAAAGACCACGCTCATTGCTTTTCTCCTGGCATTGTTTGTGGTGACCTGTATCATCATCAATGCAGTCATTCCATCCGAGTCAATGGAGAAAACGATCATGACCGGAGACCGGCTGATTGGAAACAGACTTGCCTATGGGATCAATCTTCAGATAGGGGATAAACAGATATGCAAAAAGATGCGTGATCCAAAACGGTTCGATATCATCATTTTCAGATATCCGGACGATGAATCCGAACTATATATAAAGAGGATCATCGGACTCCCCGGAGAGACGGTGGAGATCAAAGACGGGGACGTCTATATTGACGGCAGCAAAAAACCTTTGGATGACAGTTTTACCGCAGAGAAAACAGAAGGCAGCTTTGGTCCATACACAGTCCCAAAGGATTCCTATTTTGTCATGGGAGACAACCGGAACTGTTCTTATGATTCCAGGTTCTGGGACAACACCTATGTCAGGTTCGACGAGATTCTGGGAAAAGCAGTGTTCAGATATTGCCCTGGTTTCAAACTGATTAAATAAGGAAAGGACGTTCAGGAAAAACTGAACGTCCCTTTTTTTCTGCAGTTCGCCGACACCTCCAGATCCACATTTCCCTTGCGGGAAGCATCCTCCGCGGACAAACCTCTTGCAGCCCATCTCAAAGCCGGAAGATATCCTTCCGGTTCGTTTACTTTTCCGCGGATTTCCTCACAGACACCTTCTCCCAGAATTAAGAGCAGGACTTCTTCTTTAAACCTGGAATAGTTATCCTGTCCATAGGATTTCAATTCCATAAAGTCCTTAAACCTGGGATTTCGCTTTTTTCTGAAAAGCCTGATTGCTTTTTCGCACCGTGGATTGATTCCTTCTCCTATTCCCGGCAGGTCTTTTGTTTTCTTGCCTTTCTTTTCAGGCTCTTTCACCTCGGCATCCTCTGCAAAGGTTTCTTCCAGGATCCCGGCCCCGGTCTTTGCCAGCTCATCTGCCTTATCGTTGTACTTATCTCCGGAATGACCTTTGACATGTACAAACCCGATAACGATCATGCCGAAGAATCCTCTCATCTTATCCCGATATTCCTGTGTTTCCTCTTTCTTTGCCTTCCATGCACCGGTCACCCATCTCTCGATCCCTGTATAATCATAATGGATCTCAATGGCAGAACAGCCATATTCCAGTGCTTTCTCTACGGCATACACCGCTGCGTTGATTTCCCCCGTAACATTCCAATGGATTCCCCTGCAGCTTCCACTAAAATATTCCGGAGCCTCATCCTCATACAAAAATACGACACCCCATCCGCAGAGGTCTTCTTTCTTATTATAGTTTCCATCTACATATGCAACCGCTTTGTTTTTCATCATTTTCTACCACCTTTCTTTTGTTTTAAGATACACCTTTTTAAGTAATATGATTTTTGGTGCGAAGAAAACCTCCTGCAACTGTAGAATCTTTCCAAAAATACATTTCTCAATCGGAACCTGGTTCCGATTGACTTTCCTTTTTCTCCTGTTCCTGCAAAAAAATGCATCCTGCACATCCCAATAGGAAGTTGATTCATCCGCGGAAAAGTAATATTTTGCAATCGGAACCCGGTTCTGATTGCATAGCCTGCCGTTTCTCTTCGGTTCTCTGAACGAATCGGAACCCGGTTCTGATTTAAAAAAGTGAATTCGAATTCACTTTTTTCCAACAAAAAAGGAAGAACATTTCTGATCTTCCTTAATTGTGTATTTTTCAGCAAAAGAAATAAACAGGTCCTCCTTTCTTTTTTTCTTTATTGTATCTTATCTATAATATGTCCGATTCTCATACGAAAAATCTTTATCTCTCATACATACACCCGCACACTTCTATTTCCAAAGTCTCCGCAATTTCCGTATCAATTCCTCTTTCTCTCAGAAAAGCTATCGTATCCTTGCAAAGTTTTGTATAACTTCTTTCCGCGGATGGTAATTTTAACATTTCCCCATATAGGATCCCTATGGACTTTACAGCTGGTGGGTAATATATATCTGCGGATTTTAAAAGCCAGTAGATTGACAGAAGATATCGTGCTGTAGAGTCCCCGCATCTCGCATCTTCTGTTAATATCCTTTCATCGGCCAGGCTTTCCTGCCATATGTCACACTTGAAAGATTTTCTCGCTGTTTTAATATACTGAAGCAGCATGTCTTTTATTTTTTTCTCATCCGTTCTTTTAATCTCTTTAAGAAGACCGAGCGGGAATTCTCGGTGACTTGTCTCCGAGATGAAAGCGTCACGGATTCCCAGACAGATCTTTCCAATACCTCTGATACAAACTTATGTTTTTGGAGTATACACCATGCGCTATAAGTCTGAAAATACTTGCAAATAATTGGATTGTATGGTACAGTATATGTATGAATGATAAATACATACACGCACGTACCTGTGTGTACAATATTCATTATCATATCGTCTGGTGCGTAAAGTACAGGAGGAAGGTACTCTCTCCTGAAATAGAACAGAGACTATACGTGATCCTCCGGGAAGTGGCAAAAGAGAAAGGCTTCTGCCTCGATACCTGTAAAGTGGGCGACGGGGATCATGTCCATTGTTTTGTATCCGCTCCGCCTAAGCTGTCCATTACTTCCATCGTGAAATACCTAAAGGGGATTTCCGGGAGTGTCCTGTTCATGGAATACCCGGAACTGAGAAAGAGCCTCTGGAAAGGCCAGCTTTGGAATGGAAGTTATTTTGTGGGAGACAATAGGTTCCACCAGCGAAGAAAATATCAGGCGGTATATTGAACATCAGAAAAATGTGCAGAGATAGAAAGGAGATTCCCGGTATGGGCAGGAAAAAGATTGTCAGCATTACTGAAGCTGTCAGGATCCAGCAGGTCATCGATCACACAGAACTGTATACGGAAGATGACGGCATGCGATTCGATGCCGGGGTATTCCTTGACTTATTCTGTCAGAAGAAAAAGAAAAAGACCTCTTCCCGTAAAAAAGGCGAAGAGGCTTCTTATATCACCTACCGCTTCCGGGGCTATCCGACAGAAGAACAGGAACAGTCGATGAAACAGACCATCGGATGCTGCCGTTTCTTCTGGAACCGTATGGTAGGCGACCGTCTGGATTTTTACCGGATCATGGGAGAGACACTGTATAACACCCCTGCTGATTATAAGGATGCATCAGGACTGGAATTCCTGCGTCTTGCAGATTCCAATGCCCTGGCCAACGTCCAGCTTAACGTGGAACGGGCGTTCTCTGAGTGGCTGAAGGGAGAAAAAGGCAAACCCCGGTTCAAGAAAAAATATCTCTGCCCGGATTCCTATAAGACATGTCTCATAAACGGGAATATCAGGCTGACAGGGGAAGGGCTTGTTCTTCCAAAAGTACCGGGAGCTGTTAAGATCGAAGCCCACCGTCCGGTTGAACCAGGCGGCACCTTAAAAAGTGTCACCGTGACCAGGGAACCGGATGGAAAATGGTATTTTTCCATCCAGTACCAGTACCCTTCAAAAGAGGAAAGAGATAACACTTTTCTTGAAACAGAAGGGGATGTTTCTTCCCTGAAAGTCATAGGGCTGGATATGTCCATCCCTCATATGTACGTGGATTCCAACGGGGAATTCCCTTATTATTATAACAACGGCAACAGGGTTGATTTTGAGAAGCATTCCCTTGCTACTGAAAAAAAGATCGCCAGGGAGCAGAGAAAACTCTCCCGGATGAAAAAAGACTCTGCCAACTACAGGGACCAGTGTATCCGGATCTCCCGTCTGCATGCGAAAGCCAAGCATCAGAGGGAAGATTTCAAGAAACAGGCTGCCTGCAGGCTGGCAGGGGAGTATGACGTTGTCGCAGTTGAAGACCTGGACATTGCTGCAATGAAAAAATCCCTCCGCCTTGGAAAATCCCTATCCGACAATGGCTGGGGAGGGTTTATCCAGCTGCTGGAACAGCAATGCATAAAATATGGGCACCTGCTCATCCGGGTGGGAAAATGGTTCCCGTCTTCAAAGACCTGCATCTCCTGCGGTTATATCCACAGGGAATTAAAAATAAATGACCGTCTTTATGTGTGTCCGGAATGCGGGAACGCCATGGACAGGGATCATCAGGCGGCACTTAACATTAAAAAGGAAGCTGTCCGTATCCTTGCAGAGGAATATTCCGCAGGAAAGGAATGCGGATGGAAACCCATCTCCCTGGAAGGCCTTATGGAGGAACTCAGGGAACGGACTTTATTATATGCGTAATTACATCCAGACAGATACTGTCCGGATTTCAGCAATATATCTGAGAACCGGTGGAACGCCGGAGATAGCCCATTATGCTACGGAGTGGATGGTTACAGTCATCCCATTTATAACGTCATCCGGAGAAGTGGGAAAAAAGAGAGGTTTTACCTCGAAGCTCGGTTACTTGTATCCGAATAGTTCATATAATCTTTTATCCATAGTATTTTCCTCCTCATTCGTAATGAAATGTACGGGCCTGTCTATTTATTATGCCCAAAGGATACAACTTATCGTGCCGTTTGTTTTCTGATACGAATTATTTGATATCTGATTATTCTTGACATTCTTTATCTATTTTCTGCCTTTTTCGTTACTGTTCAGGGGTTAGCTGGACTTGAGAGAACCGATGGTGTAGACTGATAACAGTCAAAGCCATCGATTCTCTTTATCCAAATATCCTGGATACTCTGTCATATATATTTGACGGATCTTCAAGGCGCATCAAAACAAGCATGCTCATGCATTGGCAGAGATTCTCGATGCTTTCGAAACTCCTGAATGTCACGGCCTGCGCCTGTTTCCGCTTATAATTCCTTAGAAGCCTTTCTGCTTCATTATTCGTGGCAGGCACCCTGAAATCGTGCAGGAACAGCAAATGGTTCTGCATATATTGTTCTATTCTCAGGAACAGGTTATACCCGTCTTTGTAATAACGCATTTGCCGGGATGTCCTCATATTCTCTTCCGGGCCGTTTCGAGTATCTTCAGATACCGTTCTTCAAATCCGGAGATCTATTTCCGGGTCTAACTAAGCTTACAAGACAGCAGGGTCTCATTCCGGAAGTGGATCCTTTACTGTATCAGACCATGCATTTCTTTATTCCATGCACGGCCCGGTTCATTATCCATGCTTTCTTTGAGGTACCGTAGTACATGGGCAGAGTATCACATTCCTGATGCTCCGTCCCATAACTATAAAAAGTGATATCATGGTCATGGACAAGGATACCCTGGTAATCCTCCGCAACAGTACCCTTTACTCCTTCGTGCCCTTTTTTCGCACGGGCAAAGTACAGGGCTTTTCCGTCTGGTGTCGCACATATATATACATAACAGCCTTTTCCGTTTTCCCTGGCGTTCGTACAGTCTGTATGCATGACCGGAGAAAACAGCATGTCTGCATAAGCAGCCCTGCGTTCAGGCTCGGTTTTTAAGGCAAACTCCCTGCTGAGTCTGCTGATCATACCTTTGGAAATGTTCAGCTTTCCACCTGTCAGGTCCGACAGGAACTTTCTGCTTTTATCAATAGAGGCACAACAGTCATTATTTAACAGGAACAGGAATTCCCGGATGCTGCCGTCATAATTCACAGCATTGATAACCCCGTCTGGAAATGCAGCATGTACACGTTCCTCTGTTTTGGCATTATAATAGACATTCGCATGATATTCTGCCACATCCAGCACCATACGGATACTTACAAGCTGTTTTATGATCATTTTGGCAGTCTTTTTAAAATCCGGGTCTTCAAGGACTGCTTCCGGTGGCGGCAGAAAGACCGTGGGAACTGTTGGTTCCTGTTTTTCCGGCAGTGTCCCTTATGCCCGGGCTGGGCTCCGGGTTTTCTACCTGTCTTTTCCCTGCTGTTTGCAACCTTTTTAGGGCGCAGTGATTTCGAGGATGGTATGGAAGAGTTCTCATAATCACGGTTAAGCTGGGCCCTCAGTTTCTGGTTTTTTCCTTTTTCCTCTTCCAGTGCGGATTCTGCCGCGTACCTCAGATGGAACTGCTCCAGATATTTTTCATGCATCTGCTCATAGGCAATAGCATTTTTTTCACAAAGCTTCTGCAGCATCTCCGGATCTCTCCCTGCTTTCTTTCCACAACTTTTTTATGTTCTTTTTCCATGTCCCCGTAAACCTGAAACCAATGTTCCCTGTTCTAACGGAGCTGGCGGACAGCATTTTCAAGTTCATTTTTGAGTTTTCGGACTTCACGTTCCATTTCCCTGCATCTTTTTTCACATTCTTCCTGCATGCGGACATAAGCAGCACCAGATTCAATT